>CAZEQX010000051.1:0-15626 GCA_964514635.1 uncultured Thiothrix sp. | reverse complement strand
GAAGCCATCCCCGTCACCGCATTTCCATTGCAATATGATAATCACAAACTGCCGCCCGTCTAACGGTACAGGCGTGCATGACAGGAATTGGTAGAATCAGAGTCAGATTCATTGCCCACACAAGGACTTATGCGTACTGTTTTGCTGTTTGGCCTGTGCCTGTTCTTAGCGCTACAGCTTCCCGCACAAGCGGAGATTTACCGCTGGGTGGATGCGCAAGGGCATGTCATGTACGGTGATAACCCACCCAAAAAGACCGCCGCAAAAGCTGTAGAACTACCCACTTTAACGGTTGCTGACGGCTACACACCTGCGCCGAATGCGTCAGCCCCCGCCACCACTCGCGCATCAGAACAGGCAAATACCGATGCGGAAACGGTGGGTGCGTACACCGCATTCAAAATTGCCACACCCGCCGCAGACGAAGCGGTACGCGCTAATGATGGTACAGTGGCTATCACACTCAGCTTACAACCCGAACTACACACGGGTGATGGTATTACGCTGTATTTAGATGGCAAACAAGTCGCCAATGGCGCACAACTCAACTTCACCCTCAATGAAGTCGAACGCGGGGAACACACGGTCTTTGCCGTGCTCAACGATGCCACAGGCAACATTATCCAAAACACGGAAAGCGTGAAATTTAACGTCTTGCGTCAAACGGTATTACAAGGGCAAAACGCTAAATAATCGCGCTATGACTGTTCTCACTCTCACGCACTCTTAGGGAAAGTCGCTAGAGGCGCGACCCGAATATCGCCGTTCCGATACGCACGATGGTCGCGCCTTCAGCAATTGCCGCCTCCATATCGTCGGTCATTCCCATCGACAGCGTATCCAAAGCAAACCCTTGAGCAATCAAACTTTCCTGCAACTCGCGTACTTGTGCGAATACTGCGCGTTGCTGTGCGAAATGCTGTTCTGGCGCAGGAATCGCCATCAAACCGCGCAAACACAAACCGGGTAATGCCTGTACTTGTGCTGCCAGTTCGGGCAATGCCGCAGGTGTAATACCGGATTTTGTCATTTCTTGGCTAATATTGACCTGTAAACAGATGTTTAATGACGGGTCATCTGGTGATTTTTGCTCGCTCAAACGCCGTGCGACTTTCAAACTATCCACGGAATGCACCCAGCGGGCGGTTTGTGCAATCAGCTTGGTTTTATTGGACTGAATAGGACCAATAAAATGCCATTCGATGTTTTCTGTCGTCAGGTTAGCGGCTTTATCCACCATTTCCTGTACATAGTTTTCACCAAAGCACAGTTGCCCTGCTGCCAGAGCTTCTTGTACAGCGGCGACGGGATGCATTTTACTGACCGCCAACAGTTGAACGCTTCCCTCTTCGCGTCCAAAACGTTGTTCAGCAGCACGAATGCGTTCACCGATTATCTGGAGATTGTCACGAATCGTCATGGCTTATGTTAGTTTCCTTGTAAATACAAATTTCAAACCCCTAGTCAGATAATAACAACAATGGACATTACCCAACTGCTTGCCTTTGGCGTGAAAAATAATGCATCCGACTTGCACTTATCCGGCGGGATGCCTCCGATGATTCGGGTCGATGGCGAAATGCGTAAAATCAATCTTCCTGTACTCGACCATAAACAAGTTCACGCGCTGGTCTACGACATTATGAACGACTACCAGCGTAAAACTTATGAAGAACATTGGGAATGTGATTTTTCTTTTGAAATCCCAGGTGTGGCACGCTTTCGTGTGAACGCATTTAACCAAAATCGTGGCGCAGGCGCGGTATTCCGTACCATTCCTAGCAAGGTTTTAACGCTTGAACAACTCAATGCTCCCTCCATTTTTCGCAAAATCGCCGACAATCCGCGCGGTTTAGTGCTGGTTACAGGCCCTACAGGTTCGGGAAAATCCACCACACTTGCCGCGATGATCGACTATAAAAATGATACTGACTATGGGCATATTCTGACCATCGAAGATCCCATAGAATTTGTGCATCAAAGCAAAAAAAGCTTGATCAACCAACGTGAAGTGCATCGCGATACCCGTGGCTTTGACAACGCGCTACGTTCTGCACTGCGTGAAGACCCAGACACGATTCTCGTGGGGGAAATGCGTGACCTCGAAACCATTCGCTTGGCTTTAACTGCCGCCGAAACAGGGCATTTAGTGTTTGGCACATTGCACACCACCAATGCCCCGAAAACCATTGACCGTATTGTTGACGTATTCCCCGCTGCGGAAAAAGACATGGTACGAGCCATGTTGTCGGAATCGTTACAAGCTGTTATCTCCCAAACCTTGCTCAAAAAGAAAGGCGGCGGACGGGTTGCAGCTCATGAAATCCTAATCGGCACACGCGCAATTCGTAACTTGATCCGTGAAAATAAAATCGCACAAATGCGTTCTAGTATGCAGACCGGACAAGCCGAAGGAATGCAAACCCTTGACCAATCGCTCAAATCATTAGTGATGAAAGGCATGGTTGACCGCAATGAAGCCAAACGCAAAGCCGATAACCCTGACGCGATTTAAGGAGTAACAACATGGATCGTGATGCTGCTGTCAGTTATGTGCATAAACTCCTACACACCATGTTAGAACGGCGTGGTTCTGACCTTTACATTACCGCCGAAGCCGCGCCATCGGTCAAAGTGGACAGTGAATTAGTACCACTGACCAATCAGCCACTGAACGAAACCAATGCACGAATGTTGGTACGTTCGATCATGAATGACCGCCAACTCAAGCTGTTTGAAGAGCAAATGGAAAGTAACTTTTCCATCAGCTTACCCGGAAAAGCACGGTTTCGGGTGAATGCATTTACCCAACGTGGTTGTGCGGGCATGGTTTTGCGTCACATTCCCAGCCATATTCCTGACCTGAAATCGCTCAGTTTGCCGCCTGTATTGCGCGATATTGTCATGACCAAACGTGGTTTGGTGATCATGGTGGGTGCGACGGGTTCGGGTAAATCGACCACGCTCGCGTCGATGCTGGATTACCGTAATGAACATTCCAAAGGGCATATCGTCACTATCGAGGACCCGATTGAGTTCGTGCATCAGCACAAAGGCTGTTTGATTACCCAACGCGAAGTCGGCATTGATACCGCCAGCTACGAAATCGCCATGAAAAATACCCTGCGTCAAGCACCTGATGTAATTTTACTGGGGGAAATTCGTGACCGCGAAACGATGGATTACGCCATTGCTTACGCCGAAACGGGGCATTTGTGTCTATCCACCTTGCACGCCAATAGCTCCAACCAAGCTCTTGACCGGATTATTAACTTCTTCCCCGAAGAACGGCGCAATCAATTGCTGATGGATTTATCGCTCAACCTTAAAGCGGTGGTTTCCCAACGCCTGGTGCGTAAAGCCAAGGAAGATGGGCGGTTGCCCGCTGTGGAGGTGATGATTAATACCCCTTTAATGGCGGATTTAATCCTCAAAGGCGATGTACCAGGCATGAAAGAACTCACGGCAAAATCGCGCGAACACGGGATGCGCACTTTCGACCAAGCGTTATTCGACTTGATCGAAGCGCGTAAAATCACGGTACAAGAAGGTTTGCGCCATGCTGACTCACAAAACGACCTACGTCTCAAACTCAAACTGGAAAGCCGTTTCGCCAAAGATAATGACTTTTTCAAAGGCTTAGACAATATGGCGATTGAACCGATGGAGAATGGGAAAAAATGACTGTCGTTACCACTCCACCCGCTGAAGCTGAGCTACGCATTACACCATTTCTGCACGCGATGGTGAAACAAAATGCGTCGGATTTGTATTTAACCACAGGCGCACCTGCGTCAATTAAAATTCGCGGGCGGCTAAAAGCCATTACGCGAGACATCATGAAGCCTGGCAAAGTGCGCCAACTAGCGGAGGAATTATTATCCGCTACCGAACTGGAAAACTTTGTCACCGACCGTGAATTAAACAAGGGCTTTTCCCTGCGCGGTATTGGGCGTTTCCGCATGAATTTTTACTTTCAGCGCGGGGAAGTATCTATGGTTATTCGGCACATTCGCTCTGACATTCGCTCACCCGAAGAGTTGAAACTACCCGACATTTTGAAAGAGTTAGTGCTGCGCAAGGAAGGCATGATCCTGTTTGTCGGCTCGACGGGTTCGGGCAAATCGACTTCGATGGCTTCGTTGATCCAATTCCGCAATGAACGCCATTGTGGACACATTTTGACGATTGAAGACCCGATTGAGTACACCTTCCGCCACGGACAATCCATTATCGGGCAACGCGAAGTGGGGTTTGACACCTTAAGCTATTCCAATGCCATGCGTGAGGCCATGCGCGAAGCTCCCGACATGATCATGGTAGGCGAAGTGCGTGATACCAAAACCATCGAAGCGGTGTTGGGTTTTGCCGATACAGGGCATTTGGTATTGTCGACTTTGCACGCGACCAATGTCACGCAAGCCTTAGAACGCATTCTGTATTTGTTTCCCAGCGAAAACAAACACCGCGTTTTGATGGATTTATCCTTGAACTTGCGGGGCATTGTCGCCCAGCGTTTAATTCCCGATACCCAAGATGGGCTGCACCTTGCAGCGGAAGTGTTGGTGAATACGCCGTATGTGGCGGAACTCATCCGCCAAGGGCAATTCAGCGAGATCAAAGAGGTAATTGCCAAAGGTACGTCGGATGGAATGCAAACCTTCGACCAAGCGTTATATCGTCTGTTTAGCGAAGGGCACATTAGCAAAGAAACCGCCTTGGAATACGCAGGTTCACGCAATGATCTTGAGTGGCAAATGAACTTCGGAGCAGCACAAAATTCCAATGCTGAGCAACGTAGTAGCGCGGCTCAACAAAATCACCTGCCAGAACTGAACTAGCCGATCAGCCCAATACCTTGGGCTGATGATGTGCCTGTGTTTAACTCAAACACAATACGGGAATTTTCAGCCACGCCATTAAGTCGCTGGCATTATCCATACCCGCCACGGGTGATGTTTTGGTGTTTAAAATCACCCCAGCCAGCGTCAAACTGCGCCGTTTAATCGCCTCCGCCACCAATAAAATGTGGTTAAGACAGCCCACACGATCTTCCGCGACCAGAATAATTGGCAATCCCAGTACTTGGGCAAGGTCAGCGTTCAAACCATCATGCGCAATCGGTGAGTAGAACCCTCCAGCACCTTCCACCAACAAAGCTTGGCCGGATGCAACGCGCGTCGGACAAGCATTCGCGAGGTTTTTGATGCGTAGTTCTTGCCCTTCTAGCAAAGCAGCACGCGGCGGTGCCAAGGCAGCGCGAAAGCGATAAGGACAAACCTTATCCAAGACTGCCGTTTGTTGATGGTCATCCAAATGCAACCCCGCAGCATTGGCTAATCGCCATGCATCTGTAGTGGTAATATCATCTGCCCACCCTGATTCCACGGGTTTTCGCGGAATTAATTCCAACCCCAAAGCACGCAAAGCATGTATCAGGCGCACGCTCACCCATGTTTTGCCTACGCCTGTGTCTGTCCCTGTCATAAACATGCCGTTACCTTTCAGCAGACCTGTCGCGTCTACCCATTCCGCCATAAGCGGGGTAATCATGCCCATTCGCTATCCTTTTCGACCGTTTTGGTTAAATTTTGTGATTTCTCACTCATCACAAACCGTAATGCATACTGTTTTAGTGCAGTAATCAATTACATAATTAGTTACATGGATATAAGATCATAAACAAATGATATTTTCCATGAACCTGTCATGTTTTCATGGCGACATATTGAGCATCGACCAATAAATAAACACAACGGTCGTGACGATTATTAATACTTGCTGAGTAGATTGCGTATATTCCCTTATGAAAACAACTGTATCCTTTTTAGGTATTACTTTATTGAGTGTTAGTTTAACCTATAGCCCTTATTCGATTGCACAACAATGCAGTCCTAATGGCTCGTCATCAACACCGACACAACGTTTTACGGATCATGGTGATGGTACAATTTCCGATCAAGAATCCGGCTTAATGTGGAAAAAATGCCTTGAAGGCCAAGAAGGCTCACAATGTTTGGGAAAACCCGCATTATCTTCATGGAGCTTGGCAACACAACAAGCCAGCACAAACCACTTCGCGGGGTATACGGGATGGCGTTTGCCCACACTAGCGGAGCTGAAAAGCATAGTGGAAAAACAATGCTCTTATCCTGCGGCGAATCTCAATATTTTCCCTGGCACGCCATCCGCTGGACTGTGGTCAAGTGACAATGACGACACCAACAACGCATGGAGCTTGGATTTTAGCAAAGGTAGTGCCTTTTCTGTGATGAAAGCGGGTGGAAAATACATGCGGCTTGTGCGTGATATTTAGCCACCCTTTCATTCCCTAATGTGCAAAGCCCTGCGCCCAAACGTGGCTGCTGGTATTAAGCACTATTAAAATAGCTTGCGGATAAAAGCCAAATACCAATACCCATAATGCCAAACTGAATAACACCCAACGCTCACGCCCCTTTAAATCGGGGGCGTTGCGGATAATATCGTGTTGCGCTATCCCTAAAAAGGCTTGGCGATAAAAACTCAAAAAGTACGCTGCCCCCAAAATCACCACGAATAACACAACTAATCCCGCCCCCGTATGCACATCCAGAATACTCACAATCAATAAAAACTCAGCGGGAAAACCACTCGTGGCAGGCATTCCTATTCCCGTTAGACCAAAGAAAAAGAAAAACGCCGCTAATAAGGGCATGGATTGCGCCACACCACCCAAACTTAATATTTCGGTTGAACCCGTGCGCTGATGCAAAAACCCCGTCAGTAAAAACAAGCCGCCGGAAATCAGCGTAAAATTTAATAATTGGAATATCGCGCCTTCCATACCTTGCACACTAAACGACGCAATCCCCAACACCACCAACCCGACGTGACTGAGGCTGGAAAACGCCAACATGCGCCGAATCCCCGTTTGCCCTAAGGCCGTGACTGCGCCATACAGCACGCCAATCATGCCTAAACCGACCAATACCCACTGGTATTCCACAGCGGCATCCGGCACTAATGGCAAAGCAAAGCGCAATAAACCATACGCCCCGACTTTTAAGCCCGTGAGAATCGCCACTACCCCCGCAGGACCTTCTTGCGCCACCACAGGCAACCAAGTGTGCAGCGGGAACAGTGGAATCTTCACCCCAAACCCCACCAATAACAGGAAAAACGCCGTGACTTGCACCGCATGACTGATCGCCCCGTTATGGCTGGCTTGCAATAACGCAGGGTAAGCAAAACTCAAGGTCGGCTGTTGCAAGGCCAACACCACTAAACCAATCAACAGTGGCAAACCACCTGCCAACATAAACAGTGTGTATTTCACCGCTGCAAAACGCCGATTCGCGCCATTCCCCCACAAACTCATGAGGAAAAATAGCGGCATCAAGGTTAGTTCCCAAAACAGGAAAAACAACATGCCATCCAATGCGGTAAAAATTCCCAGAATCGTGCATTCCAACAGCAATAACAAGGCGAAATACAAACGCGGTAAGTGCCGAATCGCATTCCACGAGGCCAGCATGACCGCAACAAATAGCAAAGCGGTACACGGCAAAAACAGCACCGATAAACCATCCACCCCCAGTAAGTAATGAATCCCTAACGATGGCATCCACGCGCTTTGTTCCACAAACTGGAAACCCGTCGCTTGGCGGTCAACCCCCCATACCAAACCCAAACTCATGAGCAGCACTAAAACGGCGGTGGTTAATGCCGCCCAACGCGCTTCACGGTTTGGCAACATCCCCGTCAGCAACGCCCCCAGTGGTAATAACAGCAATAACCAACTCAACCACGGAAAATCACGCCCCAGCATTAGCCATTCCATGTTAGTGACCTCCGATTTCATGATTCAGATTGGGAAATAAGTGACTGAGTTGTTCCACATTCGCCGCGATTAAGGTTGTCCACGGTGCGGAATAGAAACCGATCCCGACAATAACCAGCATCACAATGCTGGCCATGAGGATTTCGGTGGCGTAAGTCGGGTGCGTATCCCACCGCGCAATGTTCGCAGGCACTTGCCCCAAGAACGCTTGTTGGAAAGCCCGCAGTAAAAAGCCCGCTGCCACCAAGTTCCCCAATGCAGCAGCAATCGTAACCACCGCACCGAAGCGTTTAATCGCGCCTTCGAGCACGAAATGCACCGCATCAAACCCCGGCGTGCCCGGCATTCCCACAATCGCTAAACCCGCAACCAAAAACGCCAAACCCACAATCGGGATGTAATCCAACAAACCACCCAGTTTGCTCAAGCGCGTGGTGCGCGTGCGCTGCCACACCATGCCCGCCATTAACGACAAACCCGCCAAAGCCACGCCGAAATTCAATGCCAGCAAAATCCCGCCTTTAAACCCCGCCGGATGCAAACTAAACAAACCAATGGTCAAAATCCCCGTGTGGCTAATCACCGCGAACCCCAACATTTCGCGCAAGGTTTTCTGGCGCATGGCGAGTAAAGCGGCGTAGAAAATGCCACTAGCAGCGAAAATCACCACAATGTGATGCCACGCTTGCACCGCTTCCGGCACAATTGGCAGGACAAAGCGTAATAGACCGTATACCCCAACCTTCAAACCCAATAAAAAAATCGGTGCGACCGCAACATTGCCATCAATCATGAACGGCGCGAGCCAACCGTGCAGCGGGAATAAGGGAATACGAATGCCCAAACCGTAAAACATGGCAAAGAACACCAATGTGCCAATGGTTTGTGCCGCATCGGAACTGGCAAATTCCAGCGTCATCAGCTCAGCGAGGTTAAAACTCCATTGCCCGCCGTGCGCGTCCGCATAGTTCCAGCCCAATAACAACGTACCAAACAGCAGCAACACCACGCTCACCGCCATGAATTGTAAGTAACGCGCCAGCGTGGGTTGCACATCGTGTCCGGTCGGCCAGCGTTTGGTGATGTAAGCAATCAACAACAATTCCAGCACCGACATCAGCACGAACCACAGCAAATTCAAGGTGACAAACTGACTCACTAACGTGGCTTGGATACCCATCATTACCGCGAGAATCGAGGTTTCATGCAGTTTGCGCACCAAAATAAACGCCACGCATAACAAGCTCAGTAAGCTGGTGAGTAATAAAAACAGCACACTCATGCCATCCACCGCGACGTGATAATCCAACGCCCCCAGCAATGGCACGCGCTCGACAAACTGCATGGCGGTGATGTGTGGGTCAAACTGCGTGTATAACCACACGGTAATCGCCAGTTCCACACTCGCGGCAATACCTGCTAAGGCTAAAGCGGCGTGACCACGCACCCGAATCAGCCCTAAACCCGTCACGAATGGCAGTAATTGCAGAATGCTTAACCACGGCAAAGTGCTAACACTGTGCGTCATGTGCGACTCCTTAGAAAATGACCACCAATGTGACCGCGACTAATAACACCAAATAACGCGGCTGTTTCAGCAAATGTTCTGCCCGATCCAAATACCGCCCAAGCCAGTCCAACCCTGCTTTAGCACTGCTGCTATTGCTGTGTAATACCAAATGCTGTTCCAAGGCTTCGCATTGTTGCGCCAACCATTGCAAGGTTTTGCCAAACAAGCCCGTACCAATACCAATGTCGGTTTGTAAACGCACTTCGCCGCGCTGCACCGCCTGCATTTCGGCTAATGACAAGACTTTGCCGTGGACTTGTGGTGTACCGCTGAGTTGGTCAAGGATTTGCCCATCGAACACTTGCGCTTCTTGTGATAAGGCTTGCGTCGGTTTGACCAATAGCCAATCCGCCAGCGCGTCTAACCAAAACCGCTGTAACGCTGCCGAATACAAACGCGGGCGACGTTGCAACCAGCGCGGCACGGGTGGCGCGGCTTGCCATTGCGTGAATAATGCAAACGATGGCGAATACAGGAATTGGTACGCTCGCCATAGCGCGTGCAAGACCAAATGCAGCAGCGCGAAGTCATACCAACCCAGCGCAATGCTAATCAGCATTAACCCCACTTGCGCCAACACGGAAAAGATCAACGAGCTTTTAATATCGGTTTGCACCAAACCACCCAGCCAACCGTACACAACGGTCAAACCACCACACACCAATAGCAAAACATTCAAGGTGGGGATTTGTGCCAATAATGGTGACATGCGTAATAACAAATACACGCCCGCATGAACCATGATCGAACCGTAAAACACCGCGCTCGATGGCGTGGGGCCTTCCATTGCCCGCGTGATCCACGCCGAAAATGGGAATTGCGCCGATTTCGCCAATGCCGCCAACATAAAGCCCATTGCCATAACCCCGACCATTAGGCTAGAAACCGAGTGCGCAGGCACGGTAATCACCGACCATTCAAGGCTATGCAACCATTTCAATGCCATGAACATGCCCAACAATAACCCCGTATCGCCAATGCGATTGGTCACGAAAGCGCGGTTGGCATTCGCGGTGGCGGTTAAACTTTGCCCGTTGTACGCAATCAACAGCCACGAACTCACGCCTGCCAATTCCCAGCCGATAAACGTCAGCATGACCGAACCCGCTAACGCAATCAGTTGCATGGCGGCATTGAATAACGCCAGCACCAGAAAAAAGCGTTGAAAGCCGCGTTCACGGTGCAAATAATTCACCGCAAAGCGACTCACCAACCACAACACTACCGCCACCAACCCTGCCATGCTCAAACTCAAGGTATCGGCGGTAAAACTAATGCTGGCGGCATAATCGCCACTGAGCAACCAATGACCCCACACGCGGGTGTGTGCTTGCGCACCGTTGGCGAGGAATAGCACGATAGCCAACAGCACCAATACAACATTCACCGCCGCGACACCCGTCACCACTCGCGCGGTATGGCGTTCACCGCTTTCCCCCGTACCAAGACCAAACAACAAGCGCACCACCAGCCACACCGCTGCTACCAAGGGTAAAGCGGGAATTAAGGGCAATACCCATTCAAACATGACCATCCTCCTGCCACGCCACGAAACCTTTACCTGCCACAAAGCAGTGAATCACCGCCGCATCGGGTGGTTTAACCGCTAACACGACCCAACCGTTATCCAGCAATTGGCGCAAATACGCATGACGCTGGTAAATCGCGGTTGCCGTGGCGACGCTGGCTTCGACAATCACCAACAAACGCATCGGTTCGTGTAATTCGACCATTTGTTGCGCCAGCCCCGTGCGTAAATCGCTATTGCCGCCTTCCATTACACCGAACATCCCCGTGAGGTTGTGCGTGACTTTGCTGCCTGAACCGAAATAGCCGTTTTGCATCCGTGAAAAGTAATAATCCAGCGCAATGCCCACGCCGACCACGCCATTGCCTTGCAGTTGCGCTTCTAACCAATGCCCGTGCGGGTCTTGGCTTGGGTCGTAGGAAATCAGGAATGAACGCCGTTCCCAGTTCACGCCTTTGCTCAGTTCGCGCCGCCCAATAAACGCTAAAGCGCAACCTTGATGCCCCAATTCCGCCCGCGCTTGATCGGGTGACGCAGCCCGCGCCGCCACATGGCGTTTAGCACGACGCGGCGATGGTTTAACGGGGGCGGAGGCGAATTTCAGACAGCGTTCTTGCGCCGAGTGTTGCACCGCTTGCGTGGCGAGTTGTTGCACGCGCTCAAACAGTTCAGCGTGGGTGGCGGGAATTAAATCCACATCGAACCAATCCACGTCATCGCTAGTGGTGTCGTGTTCACCCGCAACAAACCAACTGCGTTCGGGAATGTGAATCGCGTATTGCGCGGCTAAGGCGTGACGCACAGCGGGGTCATTTGCCATTGCCACAAAAGCACGCGCATTGGGGCCACCGAAACGTCCGCTACACGCGCCACAACCGTAGCCCAATAAGTGCGGATTGTTTAAATGCCGTGCGCGATGCGCCATGAACACCACTAACGGCGCGAAACCGCTGGTAAAACCGTTCAATTGCAGAAAAAACGCCAGTTTTTCGACCTTTTCCGCCAGACTCATGTCAGTCTGTACCCGCGTGGTTAAGGGTACACTCAACGCATGGTGAGTGCGTTGCGCGAAGCGTTGAAAAGCGACAGGAAACAAACTGCTGCCGAGTAATTCCAGCAAACCTAATGGCGCGAGTAATGGCAATGCTAGTAACGTGGAAAAGGTGCGGTGGCGCGTGGCGTGCTGCTTTAGGTTCGCCCAATGTCGCCACCCGCTTTGCACGCGCTGATGCAGTGGTAAGCGATGCGCCATTTGCGCCGTAGGAACTTCGCGGAACGTGTGCGTCGGTGTCACTACTGGGGGCGCGAGTTTGAGGGCTTGTGGTGCATCCAACGCCTGCCATTGATTCGGCAAACCGAATACGCCCGCCATGCCCAAGGTTTCCATGTCCGGCGCGAGGGCTTCCACGGCACGGCGGGTACTTTCTTCGCGGTCATCCATGCAAAACACCCATTGCGCGGCGGGGGCGATGGGCAACGCAGCAGCAGGGGTTTCCTGCATTACTTTTGCCAATAATTGGTGGAAAACCTGCTGTTGGTAATGGCGTTCGTAAGCGCGTAACCACAGATAACCGCTGGTATTGGGGTCATCGAGTTGCTGCAAAACGTCGAGAAAATGTTCCAACTGTGGCATGGGCAACGCATTCCACGCACTGGCATCCAGCCCCAAATGTTGCGCTAAATGAAACAGCCGCCAAGCTTTGTGGTAGATGTCTGTCCCCACCGGAATAATGCTTTCGGGGGCGAGATTCCACGTTAGGATTTGGTGCGCAAGTTGATGCCATTCGCGGGCTTGAATGTCGAGTTTGCTGGTTAAGAATTGCTGGGCTAATTGCTGCAAATATTCGGGCAATGGTGTGTTATATGCCTGATAACGCACGAAAAACTCATCGAGATTGTGGTGAAAATACCCGCGAATATCGGCTAATGTCGCATCAATGCGCCAATGTTGGCGGGTTAAACTGCGGCAATACAAATGCTCGGAAACCAAACGAACCGCCAAATAATCCGCCAATTCCACCCGCGTTGTGGTTTGAGCATACTGCGGATGCTGGGAACGCCAGTTAAACATTCCCGACCAGCCTGCCAATTCCAACGCCACCACTTGCAAATAATCCGCCCAATGCGCTTGTGGAATGCCAATGCGCATCAGTTCATGGTGAATGGTGTCGATGGGGTCATCGTCCAAGGATTCGAGGTAATCTTGCCACGTTTCCAAACCCTGCAAGCGCGGGGTAATGTCACGCAATGCCGCCGCCCGCCAAAACTCGAAAAAGTTAGGCGCGATTTGCCCCGCCGACCATGCCGCTACCCCTTGATCCAACCACGCCGCCATGTATTGCCCAAGGCTCGGCATGATCCATTGCATCACATCGGTTTGCGTTAAAGCCTGCAATAAACCGCGCAAACTCAGGCGCGTACCCACCTCAGCTAACAGTTGGTGCAACTGTTCACGGCTTTGCGCATGAATCAAACTTTCCGCATCGGGAATGCCTTGCCCGCTTTGCCCCTGTTGCACCATGAGATTCAATAACGCTTCAGGATGCGGTAAAGCGTAATGCAGCCCAAAACGTTGCAAACCGCTTTCCCACAATTCGCGCACCACCGTCGCTTCGTTACGCCCTTGCAATAAACGCTCACGGCTGGCGGCACTCACGTCGGGCTGTAAACTGTCCAGCGCGTGCTGTTCTTCCACCTGCCAACGCATTTGCTGAAACGAAATCGCCTTAATGTCGTGGGTCAAAATCGTCAGGTACAACTCGTGATCCGCAGCGGGAATACCATCTTCCTGCAAAATTGCCACAACATCCGCGCGAGTAATGCGCCCTTGCTGGTAAAACTGGCGATATTCCGCAGCGGGCAAATAACCCAAACTGCCACTTTGCTGGTGTACCGTGCGTAACGCTTCCGCAAAAGGTAAATGTTCGTAGTGCATCAGCGGGTTAAAATGCACAAAATCTTGCAATGGGGCTTGAATCGGCAGCACCTTATTCAACCCTACAATCGCCTGATGCAAATATTCACGCGGTGATTGTTGTGGTGTTTGGCTCATGGTGTTCCCCCCGCTTGAATGCGTTGTGCAAAGCTATGGATGGAAACATCCATCTTTTCCAGCAGCACATTCGGTTGCAGCCCTAGCCACAAAGTCGCCACGATCAAACTACCCGCCGCGCACACTTCCACCCAACCCAAATCGCTGACCTGCTGCATTCGCGGGTTCATCTGCCCCGTGTACAAATGCTTAATGGTACGAATACTGTACGTCGCAGTAATCAACACGCCCAGCGATAACAGTACAATCCACCATTGCCAGCGCGTAAAACCTGCCAATAAAACGTGCAATTCGGCGACGAATCCCGCCGTCGCGGGCAAACCCACCCCGCCCGCAAATGCCAGAATAATCAGCACTGCAAAGCGCGGTGTCACCTTAATCAACGAACCGTAATCATTAATGTCGCGGGTATGCGTGCGTTCGTACAGCAAACCAATCAGCATGAACGTCGCGCCCGCCACCAAACCGTGCGCCACCATTTGGTACACCGCGCCCGTCATTCCCCAAACGTGCAAGGTCGCAATACCAATCACCACCACGCCCATGTGACTTACCGACGAATACGCAATCATTTTCTTCAAATCGCTTTGCCGCCACGCCAACAAACCGCCATACAACACCCCGATCAACCCCAGCGCGAATAACAATGTTTGCAAAGCATGAGCCGCAGCGGGTAACGCATCCACCGCACGCATTAAGCCATACGAACCCATTTTCAACAGAATCCCCGACAGCAAAATACTCACCGGACTCGGTGCTTCCACATGCGCCAATGGCAACCAACCGTGCAATGGAAACAGCGGCATTTTCACGCCAAAACCAATCAACAAACCAAGGAAAATCAGGGTTTGCTCGTTTAACGGCAAATCCTTCCCGCCATACGCCATTGCCGCAAAACTAAAATCGTGCCCTGCGGTAGCATCGAATAACATTAACAATGCCAATAACATGAAAATCGAACCGCCCATTGTATACAGCACGAAATTCAACGCAGCGGTTTGGCGATTCTTCCCGCCCCAACGATCAATCAAAAAGAACAACGGAATCAGCACCAATTCCCAAAACACATAAAACAACGACCAATCTTGCGCCATAAACACGCCCAACGTCGCCGCTTCCAATAACAACACCAATAAGTAATAACCCTTAACGTGATGCGTCACCGATGCCGATGCCAATAACGCCACCAATACCAACAACGTCGTCAACACCACCAACGGAAATGAAATACCATCCACCCCCAACGTGAACGACGTACCCAACTCTGCATTCCAAGCGTATTGCACCAACCATTGAATCCCCGGCGCGTTATTCGCAAACTGCCACGCCAAACTCAACGCGAAACCCAACGTCAGCGTGGCAATCCCCAACGCTGCATAACGAATCCACTGCGGGCGTTCGCTTGGCAACACAGCCAACCCCGCCGCCCCAACGACAGGCAACAACAACAATAACGTTAAAGCATCCATAGAAACCCGTTTGGCGAAAGTGCATCAGCATTTGATCATACACCCACACCCCACCATCACGCATGAGGTTTGAAACAGGTCGAGAAGACGGTCGGGTCGGATGCTGATCGTGCTACACTAACGCCTTATTGTGGATGATATGGGTAGCACAATGCAGCAGAAAATCCCTTACGGTTTGAGCAATT
>CAZEQX010000050.1:0-15835 GCA_964514635.1 uncultured Thiothrix sp. | reverse complement strand
CAGGTGTTTCACGCAGGGTAGAAATAGGGAATCGGGATACTCGCATGGTGTTTTGCCTTCGTTCTAATCTGCAAATAACGTAAAAACGCTCGATTATAGGAGGCATTGACCGTTTAAGAAACTCCTGATTCGGTGTTTTGTGCTATTGCGCCGCAGGTGCGGTGGTGCTTGCGGAGGCAGTATCGGAGTTAGACGTGGTAGCGTTGTCAGTTCCTGTGTTGTCAGTATTGTTCTTGGTGTTGCCCCCATTGCCTGCTTGAACACTATCATTGTCGCTGGCGTTGAAACGCGCATCGCTGGCTTGTTCGGTATTGCTGGTATTACGGTTTTTGCCATCCGCGAACATTTCAGGGCGGCACATGGATTCCAGATTTTGTTTAAGTTCTTTTATTTTCGTGGCTTTTTCTTCGGCTGTGAGGTAGCGCTCGCCTTTGTCATCTTTCCATTTGATGAGGGAACTGGCTGTCATTTGCTTTAGTGTGTTTTCTTGTTGAGTGCAAAAGTCACGGTGTTTGTCTTCACTTTTCTTCCCCGCGTCTTCTGCATCCGCAAGATTGTCCTTGGTTTTACTGGGGGGTTTAGCTTTATTGCCATCACCAAGTTTGCCTGTGGACAATTTGATGTCATCTTCAATGTCCTTGCTTTCTACGCCTGCTGGGGGTGGTGTTTGGGTGTAATGCACTTCCCCGTTTTTGTCTTTCCATTTGTACATCTCCGCGTTGGCAGGCAAAGCAGTAAATGCACCAATCAAAATAATGAGTGGGATAATGTTAGCATTTTTCATTAATTCACCTTGTTATGCGTCATTTCTGATCTATATTAGTATTTAATAATATTATTTGATACTATTGTTTCGGTTCTAGTTTTGCTCAAGGATAAGTATGCCATGAAGAGATTACGCGAGTGGGTACTGGTCGTCGGATGGTCTTTATTAACGGGGGGAGTGCAAGCTGAGTCGTCCAAAACTCCCGCGTTGTCTGGTTCATTGCCCACGGTTCAAGTGAATGAAGTTTCCGCACCAACCCTACAGTACTTAGATGGTCATGTTGAGGCCGTAAATCAAAGTACGGTTTCCGCCCAAACTAACGGTGTGATTGAAAAACTGTATTACGATGTGGATGACTATGTGGAGCAGGGTAAAGTCATCGCGCGGATTCGTTCTAAAAATCAACAAGCTGGAGTGCAACAGGCGCAGGCTTCGCAAAGTGAGGCGAAGGCTAGTCTTGCCGAAGCACAGGCCGCATTGGCGGAGGCTTTGGCAAATTTCAAACGCATTAGCGAAATTTACGCCCGCCGTTTAATCCCTAAAGCGGATTACGATAATGCCGATGCGAATTTAAAAGCCGCCCAAGCGCGAGTCAAAGCGGTGGAGGCACGAATCGAAGCCGCTAATGCGCAAGCGGCGCAAGCGGGCGAACAGTTGGGTTATACCACGGTGGTTGCACCTTATGGTGGTATTGTTACCAAGCGACATGTGGAATTGGGGGAAGCGGTTAGTCCTGGTACACCGATCATGAGTGGTATTTCACTGGAGCAATTGCGTGTAACGGTGGAAGTGCCGCAACGCTTGATTGCGGCCGTGCGTGAACAAAAACAGGCGGTGGTTTTGCAAGACGGTGCAGATCAGCCCTTACCTGTGAAATCCATTACTTTTTTCCCCTATGCTGACCCTACTACGAATGCCTTTAAGGTGCGTTTGGATTTGGATACACAGGTGAAAAATATTTTCCCAGGCATGTTTGTCAAGGTGGGTTTTGTCATCGGACAGGGGAAAACGCTGAGTATTCCGAACCAAGCGATTGTGAACCGCAGCGAAGTAACTGGAACGTATGTCGTGGATGCGCAAGGCAAACCGAGCCTACGTCAGATTCGTCTGGGTTCAAAAATCGATGCGGAGCATACCAGCGTGTTAGCTGGAATCAGTACGGGTGAACAAGTCGCGGTTGACCCAATGCAGGCAACGATTTTCCTCAAGCAACAAGCAGCGGGGGAAAAGGCTCATGAGTAAACCATCGTTAGGAATTTCCGGTTCGATAGCGAAAAACTTTTTGACCACTGAGATCACGCCATTATTGGCATTGGTGGGATTGCTGTTGGGTTTATTTGCAGTGCTGGTAACGCCGCGTGAAGAAGACCCACAGATTAATGTTACATTCGCTAATGTGTACATTCCGTTTCCGGGGGCGAGTGCGGAACAGGTCGAAAGCTTGGTGAGTACTCCCGCCGAACAGGTACTGTCGGAAATCGAAGGTTTGGAGCACGTTTATTCTACTTCCATGCCAGGGATGTCCGTACTAACGGTGCAATACAAAGTGGGTGAAGACCGCACCGCCGCGTTGGTGCGTTTATACAATAAGGTATCGTCGAACCAAGATTGGTTGCCACAGAACCTTGGTGTGGGAACACCGCTGATTAAGCCTAAAGGCATTGATGATGTGCCGATTGTCGCGTTGACCTTGTGGACAGAAGATGAACAACGCGGGGCGTTTGAACTGAATCAAGTGGCTCATGCAATTGAGTCCGAACTTAAGCGCGTTCCTGGTTCGCGTGATATTTACACCATTGGCGGTCCGAAACAGGTGGTGCATGTCTTGCTCGATCCGGCGAAACTGGCGGGGTACGGTTTGGCACTGTCCGATTTGCGTAATGCTTTGCAAGCCAGCAATTCGGCACGCGACGTTACCGCCATTGTTAATCACAATGAAGAAATACAGGTTCAAGCCGGAACATTCCTGATGGATGCTGACGAAGTGGGTAATCTCATGGTCGGCGTATTTGATGGTAAGCCCGTTTTCCTCAACGATGTGGCAAGCGTTACACGCACGGCTGATAGTCCTGAGGCTTACGTTAGTTTTGGTACAGGCGTTGCGGCGGAACACAAAAAGCTAACCACTGGGGTACGCACCCCTGCTGTTACCATTGCGGTTGCCAAACAACCGGGTACGAACGCGGTCAATATCGCTGATGATGTGATTGCCCGTTTTGAAAAGTTACGCGGCACATTCGTGCCCGAAGGGGTGCATGTCACCGTAACGCGCAACTACGGTGAAACCGCCCAAGCCAAATCCGAAAAGCTCATTCACAAGCTGATTATTGAAACCATTGCGGTGGTCATTTTAATCGGCGTGGTATTGGGTTGGCGTGAAGCGTTGATTGTGGGGGCTGCGGTTGTCATTACCTTGGGGGCGACTTTGTTCGCATCATGGGCGTATGGTTTTACCCTGAACCGTGTTTCGTTGTTCGCGCTGATTTTCTCGATTGGTATTCTGGTTGACGATGCGATTGTGGTGGTGGAAAACATTCACCGACACATGCAAAAGGGCGGCAAAAAGTTACTGGAAGTGATTCCAATAGCGGTGGATGAAGTGGGGGGACCGACCATTTTGGCGACGTTTACAGTAATCGCGGCGTTATTACCCATGGCGTTTGTGTCGGGGTTAATGGGCCCATACATGTCGCCGATTCCGATTAATGCGAGTATGGGAATGCTGATTTCCTTAGCGGTTGCTTACGTTGTTACGCCGTGGATGACGGGTAAAATGCTCGCCAAGGTCGATTTCAACCATCATCACGACGATAACAGCAAATTATACCGTTTGTTTTCTGGCATTATGCTCCCGTTTTTGGACGACAAAAAAGGTGGGCGGCGACGTGTTGGTTTGTTCGCTGGTATTACCTTTCTGATTTTTTTGTCAGTTGGTTTGGGTGTGGTGAAATGGGTGGTGTTGAAAATGCTGCCGTTTGACAACAAATCCGAGTTTCAGGTGATTGTCGATATGCCAGAAGGCACGTCATTGGAGCAAACGTCGCGTGTGCTCAATGAAATGGCGGATTCTTTGCAGCAAGTGAAAGAAGTCACTGATTATCAGATTTATGCCGGAACAGCCGCACCGATTAACTTTAATGGTTTGGTACGCCAGTATTACTTGCGCGAAGGTGCGAATGTGGGCGACATTCAAGTGAATTTGACCAATGCGCACGACCGCGACCGCCAAAGTCATGACATTGCTTTGGGTGTGCGCCCTGCGTTACAGGAGATTGCCAAAAAATACCATGCGAGCGTCAAAGTGGTGGAAGTACCACCAGGTCCACCTGTGATGTCGCCGATTGTCGCGGAAGTTTATGGTCTGGATTATGAAGGGCAAATCAAAGTCGCTAAAGACATTCGTAATGTGTTTGAAAAGACCCCTGATATTGTGGATGTGGATGATAGCGTCGAAGCCAGCCAAAAGCGTTTAGTGGTGCAAGTGGATCGCAGTAAAGCTGCCTTACTGGGTGTATCACAGGATACGATTGCTTCAGCAGTCAACACAGCTTTAGCGGGTGAAGATGTGGTATTCCTCCACGGTAAGGGGATCAAATACGCAGTGCCGATTCGTCTGGAATTTCCCATTGCCCTGAAGGATAGCATGGAGTCGATGCTTGCTTTACGAGTGCGCAGTCAGGCGGGGCAATTAGTGCCAATGTCGGAGTTAGCCGTGGTGAAGGAAACGACACGCGAGCATTCTATTTATCACAAAGACTTATTGCCAGTGGTGTATGTGATGGGGGATATGGCAGGGGAAACCGACAGCCCATTGTATGGGATGTTCAGTATCTTCGCTGGCATTCAAGACTTATCGGTTTATGGCAATGAAATCAAACAGTTTTTTACAGCACAGCCGGACGATCCTTACCTGTATAGCATGAAGTGGGATGGCGAATGGCAAGTGACATACGAAACCTTCCGCGACATGGGGATAGCCTATGGTGTAGGGATGATCCTTATTTTCCTACTAATTGTGGCACAATTCAGGTCGTATATAGTTCCGTTGGTTATAATGTCACCAATTCCGCTAACCATTGTCGGTGTTATGCCGGGTCACGCCTTGTTAGGGGCGCAGTTTACCGCAACTTCCATGATTGGCATGATCGCCCTCGCGGGGATTATTGTGCGCAACTCGATTTTGTTGGTTGACTTCATTAATGAGCAACTAAAAGCGGGCGTTGAGCTAAAGACAGCGGTGATTAATTCCAGCGCAGTCAGAGCTAAACCGATTGCCTTAACAGCACTAGCCGCAATGATAGGAGCGTTCTTTATTATTGATGATCCTATTTTTGGTGGTTTAGCTATTTCGTTAATTTTTGGGATTTTGGTTTCAACGTTATTAACCTTAATCCTGATTCCGCTGATGTATTATATGTATGCTCGGAATCGTTTAGCGCGTATTGTTGGCGAAGCAGTTACAGACTAATTGCTTGATACGGTGTTCGATCTGACGTAATCCCCCTGTTTCGCTGCATGGCGAACGGGGGCGTTACGCAGCACAACTGTCAGTATTTTCCTTAACTAAATAAACCACGATACCTCGTTGATTTTCCGCAGCATGACGCATGAAATATTGCAATTGTTTGAAATATTCCCCACATTTATTCCGCGCATCGGGAGTGGTATCCCAGATTTGTGGGTAAATATCAACATCCGTCATGTAGAGCGGGTCAAAGTTGGCAATGAGGTCTTCCACTTTTTTGTGTTCTAACATATTTGCGATAATTTGTGTTTCGGCAGGATCAAAAACCCGCGCTGGTCCATAACCCACATCAACCGTGCCAATAAAGCTGCCGCCATCTAGTAAGAAGGCTTCCGGCATTGTACCGCTCCAGACTTTACCGCTTAGTAAATAATGCATAACGTGCCAATATTCATCTAAACTGGTCTGCATAGGGAATTGTTCCGGTAGCAGATGCTTTTTATGATTTGCCCAATGATGGCCGGAATTGGCATCGCTGGGAAAAATTACTTTCCAAATCAAACGTGGATTTTCTAACAACTGACCAACATTAACTTCTGAGATTGCAGCAAGTTTTAAATGCACACCCATTTTTAGACCCTTTAATAATGATTAACGTTTTTTAGGTAAAATACTCATAGCAGCCTTGAGTGGTTGGAATTATCCCAGTAACGAGAATGCGTTGATGTGACTATAATCACCTGAAGGGTGGAATCTTAGCATCAGGCGTGGTTATAAATAAGACTCTAGTTTAATAAATAATTTCTATTAAATGCAATGAAAACTTACTGACTTTTTAATAAAAAATTTTTATCGCTAAAGTTTTTCCCCGTGGCGTGGCTTTGTTATCATGCGCCCCATTCATCACAACAATGAGTTTTGTATGCAAAGTATTCTGGCGCGTATCGCCACAGAACTAACCGTTCAAGAAAAGCAAGTCGCTGCGGCGGTGGAGTTACTCGACGAAGGTTCAACCGTGCCGTTCATTGCGCGGTATCGCAAAGAGAAGACTGGCGGTTTGGACGATACGCAATTACGTTATCTCGAAACCCGTTTGGGTAGTTTGCGGGAATTGGAAAAACGCCGTGAGACGGTGCTCAATTCCATTCGTGAACAGGGCAAACTGACAGCGGAACTCGAACAGCAAGTCTTGCAGGCCGTAACCCGTACCGAGCTGGAAGATGTGTACCTACCGTTTAAACCGAAACGACGTACCAAAGCGATGATTGCGCGGGAGGCGGGGATTCAGCCATTAGCAGCGGCATTGTTAGCAAACCCTAATTTGAACCCCGAAACCGAAGCCACTCAGTTTTTGAACCCTGACATGGAATTTGCGGATGTCAAAGCGGTATTAGACGGTGCGCGGCAAATCCTGATGGAAGATTTTGCGGAAAATGCCGAACTAACGGGAACGTTGCGTGAATACCTGTGGGATCAAGCCGTACTAACGTCCAATGTTGTAGCGGGTAAGGAGCAAGATGGTCAAAAGTTTGCAGATTATTTTGCCTACAGTGAAGTGCTGCATAAGATTCCATCGCATCGTGCTTTGGCATTGTTCCGTGGGCGTAATGAAGGCGTGTTAGACCTACATTTGGATGTGCCTGTGGTTGAGGGTGCATCACACCCGTGTGAGGATAAAATTGCCACTGCGTTCCAGATTCGGGATCAAGGACGTGCCGCCGACCGTTGGTTATTAGAAACGGTGCGTTGGACGTGGAAAGTGAAATTGCACGCGCGTTTGAGTGTTGACCTGAATTTACGTTTGCGTGAAGCCTCTGAAGCGGAGTCCATTCGGGTATTTGCGGCGAATTTGAAAGATTTGTTACTGGCTGCACCAGCGGGGGCGCGTTCGACTTTAGGCCTAGACCCCGGTTTGCGTACTGGTGTGAAAGTGGCGGTGGTGGATGCGACAGGGAAATTGTTGGATTACGCGACGATTTACCCTCATGCCCCGAAAAAGCAGTGGGATCAATCCATTGCGATTTTGGCGGACTTGTGCCGCAAACATCAGGTGGAGTTGATTAGCATTGGTAATGGCACGGCATCGCGCGAAACAGACCAACTTGCTGCTGATTTAATGAAACGTCACCCTGAATTGTCATTATCAAAAGTGGTCGTGTCAGAAGCGGGTGCGTCGGTGTATTCGGCTTCTGAACTAGCCGCCAAAGAGTTTCCGCTATTGGATGTATCGATTCGTGGTGCTGTATCGATTGCACGGCGTTTGCAAGACCCCTTGGCGGAATTGGTGAAAATCGAGCCGAAATCCATTGGGGTAGGGCAATACCAACACGATGTGAATCAGCCTGAATTAGCTCGCGGTTTGGATGCAGTGGTCGAAGATTGCGTAAACGCGGTAGGGGTCGATGTCAACATGGCTTCGGCGGCGTTATTGGCGCGGGTTGCGGGCTTGAATCAAGGCATTGCGGACAATATCGTGGCATTCCGTGACGATAATGGCCCGTTCCGCAACCGTAATCAGTTGAAAAAAGTGTCGCGTTTGGGGGCAAAAACCTTTGAACAGGCAGCAGGGTTTTTGCGCATCCGTGAAGGCGAACATCCGCTGGATGCGTCGGCGGTGCATCCTGAGGCTTATACCTTAGTGGAGCAAATTGCGGCGGTGAATCGCCAGCCATTAGCGACGTTGGTCGGTAATAGCGAGTTTGTACGTCAGTTAAAACCTGCCGATTACGTTACGGAACAGTTTGGTGTGCCAACGATTTGCGATATTTTGGCGGAATTGGAAAAGCCAGGGCGCGACCCGCGTCCGGCGTTTGTGACAGCCACTTTCCTTGACGGTGTGAATGAAATCAGTGATTTGCACGTTGGTATGATTCTCGAAGGTGTTGTTACCAATGTGGCGAATTTCGGCGCGTTTGTGGACATTGGTGTACACCAAGACGGCTTGGTTCACATTTCACAACTGACTAGCAAATTCGTGAAAGACCCGCGTGAAGTGGTGCGTACAGGTGATGTGGTCAAGGTGCGTGTCGAAGAGGTCGATGTGCAACGTAAACGCATTGGTTTGACCATGCGCTTGGATGAAACAGGTGAAAAAGCCGTCGCACGTCCCGAAAAACGCCTTGATAAACGTGAAGAACGTGGTCGACCATCATCAAGTGGACGCGCAGAACAGCGCAAACCGGACGACAAAGGCAATGCCAGCCACGCGCGGAAATCAGATTCGCGCAAACCCACGAAAGAAGCTCCACCAGCGGCAAATTCCGCGATGGGGGATGCGTTGGCTGCGGCATTAGCCAAACTGCGGAAATGACAGAACATACGCTATAATCTGCCATTTACTGCGCAAATGGCTGGCAATCCCTTGTCAGCCTTTGTATGCTTCGCAGCTTTCCATTTATCCGCCATTAAGATGTTGAGAATAACGTTTTTGTGGTTTTTTTAGGTTTAGCCGTTGCCCATGAGTAGTGCCATGCAGGAACAGTACAATCACAAGAGTCTCGAACCGGAAGTTCAACAGTTCTGGGAAGCCAATCGCACCTTTGAAGTGACGGAAGACCCAGATAAAGAAAAATATTATTGCCTTTCTATGTTTCCATACCCTAGCGGTGTGCTGCACATGGGGCATGTGCGTAACTACACCATTGGCGACGTGATTGCGCGTTTCCAACGGATGCAGGGTAAAAACGTGTTGCAACCGATGGGGTGGGATGCGTTTGGTTTGCCAGCCGAAAATGCGGCGATCAAAAACAATACAGCACCTGCTGCATGGACATACAAAAACATTGACTACATGCGTAGCCAGTTGAAGTCGATGGGGCTGGGGATTGATTGGTCACGCGAAGTGGCGACCTGTAAACCGGAATATTACCGTTGGGAACAATGGTTCTTTACCCAGTTGTATGAGAAAGGTCTGGTTTACCGTAAAAAATCTACCGTCAACTGGGATCCAGTAGACCAAACCGTATTAGCCAATGAGCAAGTCATTGACGGGCGTGGTTGGCGTTCTGGCGCAGTTATTGAGCAGCGCGAAATTGACCAATGGTTCTTGAAAATCACAGCTTATGCCGATGAGTTATTGGAAGAAATCGGTAAAATGTCCGGTTGGCCACAACAAGTACGCACCATGCAGGAAAACTGGATTGGGCGTTCTGAAGGGGTGGAACTCGAATTTGGTTTAGTTGGTTCAACGCAAAAATTAACCGTTTTCACCACGCGCCCTGATACTTTGATGGGGGTAACGTATGTTGCGGTCGCAGCACAACACCCGTTGGCACTAAAAGCGGCAGAAACCAACCCCGATTTAGCGGCATTTATCGATGAATGCAAGCAGGTCAAAGTTGCTGAAGCAGACATGGCTACCTTAGAAAAGAAAGGTATGGCGACAGGTTTATACGCGCTGCATCCCGTAACGGGCGCGACTGTTCCGGTGATGGTGGCGAATTTCGTGCTGATGTCCTATGGCTCTGGTGCGGTGATGGCTGTGCCTGCGCATGATCAGCGCGATTGGGAGTTCGCTCAAGCTTATGGTTTACCCATTAAGCGCGTGATTATTGCCCCCGATGCGGCAGATGCGGATTTGACCGTAGCAGCATTTACGGAAAAAGGTGTATTGGTGGATTCGGGCGAGTTTACAGGTTTGAGTTCTGCTGCGGCTTTTGATGCGATTGCCAACTGGTTGATGGCGCAAGGGAAAGGTCGTCGCCGTGTGAATTTCCGTCTGCGTGACTGGGGTGTATCGCGCCAACGTTATTGGGGTTGCCCGATTCCGATCATTTATTGCGATGATTGCGGGGCTGTGCCTGTACCGGAAAAAGATTTACCCGTGGTATTGCCCGAAGACGTAACGTTTGATGAAACGGGCGGTTCGCCGATTAAGCGGATGCCGGAATTTTATCAAACCACTTGCCCGTGCTGCGGCAAACCTGCCACCCGTGAAACCGATACGTTTGACACGTTCTTTGAATCATCATGGTATTACGCGCGTTACGCTTGCCCCGATAGTAGCACGGCGATGTTGGATGCGCGTGCCAATTACTGGTTGCCAGTTGATCAATACATCGGCGGGATTGAGCACGCGATTCTACACTTACTGTATTCGCGTTTCTTCCATAAATTAATGCGTGACAATGGTTTGGTGGAATCGGACGAGCCTTTCACTAACTTGCTAACCCAAGGCATGGTGTTGGCGGAAACGTTCTACCGTGAGCGTGAGGGTGGTGGTCAGGATTGGTTTGCACCGAATGCAGTAAACGTGGAACGTGATGAAAAAGGGCGTGTTTTAGGGGCGACATTGTTGGCGGATGGACAGGTGGTGACAGCAGGTGGCGTTACCAAAATGTCTAAATCCAAAAATAATGGCGTTGACCCGCAAGAAATGATCGAGAAATACGGTGCGGATACTTTGCGTTTGTTCTCGATGTTTGCCGCGCCACCCGATCAAAGCATGGAATGGTCGGATTCTGGAGTGGAAGGAGCGCAACGTTTCTTACGCCGTGTGTGGAAACAGGTGTTTGAGCATGTTGCCAGCGGTGCGGTTGAGCCATTGAATAACGCAGGTTTGACCGATGCGCAACAGGCTTTACGTCGCAAAGTTCACCAAACGTTACAAAAAGTATCGGATGACATGGGGCGGCGTTACACCTTTAACACGGCAGTCGCGGCGAACATGGAATTACTGAATGAAATCAATCGCTTTGCGGATGATTCAGCACAAGGTCGAGCAGTACGCCAAGAAGCATTAGAAATGTTGATTGTCATGCTCGCGCCGATTACGCCGCACATTAGCCATGTATTGTGGCAAGCGTTGGGGCATCAAGAGGCGGTGATTGATACGCCGTGGGCAGAAGTCGACGAAAGTGCATTGGTGCAACACACACTAGAATTGATTGTGCAAGTCAATGGCAAAGTGCGTGGCAAAGTGCAAGTGAATGCCCATGCCAGCGAAGACGAGATCAAAGCGGCAGCCCTAGCGAATGAGAATGTGCAAAAATTCTTGGAAAGTGCAACCGTACAAAAAGTGATCGTTGTTAAAGGTCGTTTGGTTAATATCGTGGCAACGTTATGAAAAAACAGTGGCTTCCCGTTTTTGGGGCAATGAGTGTGGTATGGGTCTTAAGCGCGTGCAGCGGTGAAGCGTTTCACCTGCGCGGTAGCGAGCCGTTACCCGCGATTGCTCAGCAAGGCGTATTTGTGCAAGGTATTGACCCGCGTGGCGATTTCGGTATCGCTTTGCAGGATGGGTTAGAAGATGCAGGTGCTAAGCTGAAGAAAAATCCCCAAGAAGCGGGAATGCTACTGACGATTACTAATGTGCGTGAGAATCGTTCGGTGTCGGGGTATTCCTCGACCCGTCAAGTGCGCGAGTTTAACCACAGTATTGACGTGGATTTCCGCGTGAATAGCAAAGCCCTACCTGAGGCTATGGAACGTTCCGTGCATGTGGAACGTTCGCAAGTGTATGACGGCCAGTATGTGTTAGGGACTTCCGAAGAAGAAAACCTGATTAAAGACGAGTTACGTCGTGAAGCGGTGCGCCTGTTGCTATTACGCTTACAGGCACTTTCCGCAAAACCGTGATTAGGCTCGCGCCAAACGCACGACTTCTTGTACCAGCTTGGTAATCCCAGCAGCGGCTTCAGAAATACTCCCTGCCAACATGTAGGCAGGGGTACTGACGACTTTATGTTCTTCATCCACCACGAAATCATCGACAGGGCAGTTAATGTGGACACCGCCCATTGCTTCTATGGCTGCGGCAGCACCCGCGTCATTACCAATCGTGGCTTTTGCACCTTCACCATAAACCTGTGGAATCATTGCTGGAGCAATGCAGATGAAGCCCAGCGGTTTATTTTGTGCCACCATCGTTTGGCAAAATGCTAAAACGTCTGCTTGTACACTGCATTCCGCGCCTTTAAACGCAAAATCACTCAAATTTTTTGCCGCACCGTAACCACCGGGTAAGATTAATGCGTCAAATTCATCGGCATTCGCACTGGTAATATTTTGTACATTGCCGCGTGGAATGCGTGCTGCTTCTACCAGTACATTGCGGGTTTCTGGCATTACCTCCCCTGTTAAGTGGTTGATAACGTGAGCTTGAAGTACGTTTGGGGCGAAACACTGGTATGTGCAACCTGCTTGTTCTAACGCCAACAAGGTTAAAACACTTTCGTAAATTTCCGCGCCATCATAAACGCCGCAACCCGATAAAATAACCGCTACTTTCATGATTTATCCTCCTTTAATTGAATGTCTTCCCAATGTTGACGTGCTGCTAAAACGGTTTGGAAGTGAATATCGACAATATCATCCACAAGCAATGGGTGGTGTACTTTATCCCACACACGCAAACCGCGCTTGAGTCTGGCGGTTGTTTTTGGTGATATGCCCACAACACGGACAGGTTTCGTATTGGAAAGCTTGTAGTCGTTGCATACCGATCATTATCGTTTTTTTGTGCAATTAATACTATGGTGAATCGTTGTGTAGCAGTTCTAACCGGATGATACGCAAGAAACGTTGAGATGGGAGGGATTTAGGGTGACTATACCACCTGCACTGTCCATTCCCGCCCTGATACTGTGACAAGCTCAGTAACCAAAGGCGAGGTAGAGAGGCATTCAAGCCAATACCCTTGAAAGCATTGGCATGAATGTTTGGTTGGGATTAGATTGCGGCAGGAATAACCGCAATATTGCTTGTCGTATTGTGCAGCACAATGCTTTCGTAGCGACAACTGCCAAGTGAATGTTGGAACAAACTCACCGCAATTAACCACACGCTGACAATGCGCGTGGCATTGCCTTGAATATGGGTGTGGTAATCAGCGTAGACATCACGGCTTTCGGTTTGTGCTTGACCTAATGCCGCTAAGCCTGTGCGTACCACAACGTGGGTTTCCCGCGCTGTCCATGATGGAATCGGGCAGCGGAAAACGGTTTCCACGGGTAATTCCGCGCTCCACAGGTAGGTAATGTCTTGCCCATCGTCAAATTCCACCGCAATGCTGAGGTAGTCGTGGGTTGGTAAGGTATCTTCCGCGACAGCAGACGGCAAACGTTCAATCATCCAACGCCAATCCAACCGTGTGGCAGGGGTTAAGAGAACATCCACGGGGTATTGCAAAATCCCGACATTATTCTCGGTGTGGCAACACACGCCATGTTGGTGTTCACAAGCGTGAAAAGTTGCGCGGTTGCCCAATAGCGGGTAATACGACCATTGTTCGGGGGGCGTGACCGCGTGTTGCAACCGTAGAATCTCATCGGCAATCAAATGCCGCACATCACCATGTTGATGCAATGCCTGCAAACCTGCGAGCGCATCGCTTTGCCAAACAATCGCCACGCCGTATAAATAGCCGCTGGCTTGCATGTATACCTCTGGCGGCACGAGCAAATCACCATGGTTAGATGCCCATTCACCCGCTGAGCGCGCCAACAGTAATTCACCACTGTGGGCAAAGGTGTGCGTTCCGGTATTACTCGGCGGGGAATACATGGGTTCGTCGCTGTGCGTTCGCGCCCAAAACACAAAACCCGCTTCCAACGTGAGGTTTAAAGCTTCAACCAAATACCAATGCCCTGCCAGCAAAAAGGTGACGGATTGCCCCGCTTGTAGGTGTAATCCGCTGCTTTGCCACGGTAAATCGCGTGGCGTAATCTCAAAAAAGTGATAAGCAGCAATGTGTTGTGTGCCAGTTTGCGTCAACAATGGGTGTAGCGTCTGCTGAAACTGCGCAAAATCCGCAGGCGTGGTAACGGTGGTGTGCATGGGTTCTCATCCTTTCAAGCTCTTTATTCCACCGTATTATGCCGTGCGTGTGCACTACGATTGTCAGGCAACTGTAAGAAGAATGTCAGTATTTCGTCAGCGATTCGGATACCGTTTGGATTGTGTCGCGTTTCAAGCCATTGCCTGCAATGCTGCCACTATTGCCTTGCCAACACCCGTGGCGGAGGCGGGATTTTGTCCGGTAATCAGTTGTCCATCCACCACGACATTTTCTGCCCAATTTACTGCTGGAATGTGAATCGCCCCGCGTGTTTGCAATGTGCTTGCCAGTAAAAACGGCACGACTTCTGCCAGCCCGACGGCGCGTTCTTCATCATCGGTAAAGGCAGCAACGCGCTTACCTGTGACCAAATACGTCCCATCGGCGCGTTTAATGTTTACCAAACCTGCCGGACCGTGGCAAACCGCCGCGACAATACCGCCAGCGGCTGCAATTTCGCTGGCAAGCTGCGCTAAGGCGTGATTGTCGGGGAAATCCCACATAGTACCGTGACCACCGACGTAAAAAATCCCTGCGTAATCAGCAGCATTCAGGGTTTCGGGTGTGGGCGTGTGCGCTAATTGGGTTTGCACCTGCGGATCAGCCAAAAAGCGTTGGCACACGCGGTCTTGAGCGGCACTTTCTAACCCATCAACGGGCGGTTTACCCCCTTGTGGGCTGGTAAAGGCAACGTTAAAACCCGCATCAATGACTTGCGCCCAAGGGTGTGCTGCTTCGGGCAGGTAAAAGCCAGTCGTTTGCCCTGTATTGCCTTTTTGGTTATGACTGGTGAGAACGAAAAGTACGGTCTTTGCCATGATATGCTCCTAATGTTGCGTTAAAGTTCGTAATACGCACTTTAAGCGGTGGAAAGGGTTGGCAGAAGTGGGCTAAAACGCATAGCATTTATTCCCTATTGGCATGAATGGTAGTGGCAATGGATAAACTTCAACAATTACGCTTATTTGTACGGATTGCCGAACGCGGTAGTTTTTCCGCTGTTGCGCGGGAATGGGGCATGAGCCAACCCGCTGTGAGCAAAGCCATCGCCGCTTTGGAAAAGCAATTGACGGTGCGCTTGGTGAATCGCAATACGCGCTATGTCGCCTTGACGCAAGCAGGGCAGCAGTATTTTGCGCATTGCCAAACCATACTGCGTGATTTGGATGCAGCCGAACAGGAATTAACTGCCTCGCAGTGCCATTTAAGTGGTAATTTGTACATCACAGCCCCCGTGCCCTTTGGTACACGCTTTATCGCGCCACTGTTAGCGCAATTTCAGCAACAACACCCACAATTGGCGGTGCAATTACACTTAGAAGATCAACAAAGTCAGTGGCTTACTGTGCCTTTTGACGTGGCGATTCGTTTAGGTAACGTTGGCGGGGTGGAAACCGTGGCGCGTCAATTGGGGGAAAGCCCGTTTCGTTTGGTGGCTGCTCCGGCGTATTTGGCGCGGCATGGAATGCCCATACAACTCACTGATTTGAATCACCATTCGGCATTATGTTACTGCCATGCCAATACGCCACAACAATGGTTATTGCAAGATGTAGCAGGGAAACAGCACAGTATCGCCTTGCAAGCCACGTTCACGGCGAATAACCTCAGTGCGTTACATGCGGCGGCTTGCGCGGGGGCGGGGATTGCGTGTCTGCCGCATTGGATGGTGGCGGATGATGTGCATCACGCCCGTTTGCAGGTCTTGTTTCCCACTTACAAACTGCCGACCTTTGCGATTTATGCTGTTTACCCGTCTGCGCGGCAAATGCCGCTGAAAGTGCGGCAGTTTGTCGACTTTGTACAAACTGCTTTGCAAAACGAAAGT
>CAZEQX010000049.1:0-15975 GCA_964514635.1 uncultured Thiothrix sp. | reverse complement strand
CGTTGGAGTTTTCCAATACTACGCCGTTGCCTGCGAAGATTTACGCCAATGAAGGCGTGGCACAAATGCTGTTTTTTGAGTCGGATGAAGTCTGTGCAACCTCCTATAAAGACCGTGGTGGCAAATACCAAGGTCAAACGGGTGTGACATTGCCGAAAACCTAATGATTTAAAACAGTTAGTGAAATAGAAAAAGGGAAGTTTATGCTTCCCTTTTTTTGAACATTTGAAAAACGCTAACGAGCATTAAGCTGCTTGTTTGATGGTTGGAGGCGTATTTAAGGTTTTAACTGGAGCTGTACCTTTTTTAATTAAACCCAATGGTGCGCCCAATGGTAAAACGGTACGTCCAAAGAAGCTATTCAAAAACACCGCGCCAGCCGCATAAAAGCCTAATAAAGAAATACCTAATTCTGAATAAGCGGCTAAATGGCTAAATAACTCAGGACTAACACCCAAGATACTTAAGCCCAGTGACGGTAGTAAAATATTGATTAATACTAAGATTGCGGCAAAAACTTTGTTTGCTTCAAATGCCGCAACCATAATGAAAATCGAAAAAATAAAATAACCAAAACAAGCAAAAGCTAATTGGCGCGGGTCTGCCTTTTCGCCGACATCACCCAACCAGCCTAAACTGGTCGCCCAGTGCATAGCAACCGCAACCCAAAATAAACCATACGCACCTAAAACAATTGCGCCAAAATAGTTATTCTTTTTGAAATCAACGGTTGATGCCCAAATTTGCGCAGCAGAACCTAAAAATAAAGCCCACGGAATCAAATAAGTAACACCGCCAGTCCAGCCTAATTTTGCTGAAGCCGCGACAAACGTAACAACCGATAAACCAAATACGCCTAATGCCGTTGGGTCGGACATAACGATTTTGGTTTCAGTAACAGGTTGCTGCATAGTGTTTCTCCTTGTTAATAAAAAACGATAGGAGTGGTGCTGATAACACGTTCTGAATGATTATGGTGCGCGATTATCCCGATATTAGTGCGGGTAAACACTGAGGAATATCAAAATACAGGACGAATGTTATGCAAAAACCATAAAAATGGCGGGAGAATAGTTCGTGGTGGTGGTGGGTAAAAATTAACAAAGGTGTAAGAAAATCATTAGGGTAGTATAAAAATAAACCATTAAGTTGGTGATTTCTATCACAGAAACAGGGTAGCTACTAGCGTACCCTGTGTCGTAATACGTTTGACTAACGTGTGGTGTTCTTGGTTCTTAACCCGCAATGTAGCGTTGGAGTTCTGCGATCAAGAATTTTTGCTCATCCATGACTTCTTTTACAACGTCACGAATGGAGATGATGCCGAGAATGTCGTTACTTGCTGATACAACAGGTAAGTGACGGATTTTCTTCTCAATCATTAGGCTCATGCAATCATCTAAGGTTTGCTCTGGACGGACGGTAAATGGTGCAGGTGTCATTATGTCGCGTACTGGGGTCTCCTTCGAGTTTTTGCCATGTAACGCAATTTTACGCGCGTAGTCGCGTTCGGAAATAATGCCGGATAATCTGTCGCCTTCTGTGACCATTAGGACGCTTAGATTGTCTGCGGCCATTAAAACCAATGCGTTATATACCGACTCGTCTGGTGCGATGGTGTGGATAGATTGGTTCGCCTCGCTCAGAAAACGCTGGATTGTCTTCATGAGTCTCCTCCTTTGACTGCTGTTTATGTGATCTTGTCGTATACTTTTTCATCGTGTCCGACTTGTTCCCTTAAGCATAAGAGATGCCGAAGACTCGACGCAAGGTCTATCGTGAAGGAAATCGAGAGTCAAGGAGAGGCCGAAATGTGGTGTTAGAAAAATGGCATTTTATACATAATAATTTTTATTTATAAAATGTGAGTGTGATCACTGTCATAAACAGAATAAGAAACTAGATTTATAAAAATAAATCTTATGGCTAGGTGGAAGTTTAGTGAATCTTGTGCCATAAGATAGTTTATAGGGAATTATCGTTAGTACAATTAGTTATGAACAGCCGAAAATTTTTGTTTCTGCAAGGACCTGCAACGCTTTTTCATAGATCATTAATTGAATCTATTGAAATGGCTGATCATGAAGTTTACCAAGTTAGTTTTTGTGGAGGTGATTGGGTTTTTGGTCTTGGTCAGACGCAGTGGCGTTTTAATGGTAGGGCAACGGAGTTTGCGGCTTGGATTGCCAAGCGCCTTAAAGAGTACCAAATCACTGATTTAGTGTTATTTGGTGACATGCGTCCATTGCATGAGGCTGCTATTCGTGTGGCTCGTGAACAGAATCTACGCATTTATGTATTTGAAGAAGGGTATCTGCGCCCAGATTGGATCACGTTGGAAAAAGGTGGTGTTAATGCAAACTCTAACCTAATGTCTAAAGACGATGCGTGGTATCGAAATTATTCACATCCACAGGTCAAGAAAAACCCGCCGACTGGTGCGAGTTTGGCTGTGCGTTTTGCCTTCGATTTAGCGTATCGTGTTAGTACATTATTGTTATACCCTTGGTTTGATCAGTATCAGACGCATCGTCCGCGTAATTCGATTGTGGAATATTTGGGGTGGGCGCGGCGTTATCCGATGCGATGCCTATCTTGGCGGCGTGAGAAGTCCGTTATTCAGGCATTAGTGGATCAAGAACAGCCGTATTTCTTTTTTCCATTGCAATTGGATTCTGATTCGCAAATTCGTCGGCATTCACCTTTTGGTGGAATGGTAAAAGCGATTCAATATGTTGTGGAGTCTTTTGCAAAATATGCCCCAGCTAATAATATTTTAGTGATTAAAAATCACCCACTAGACACAGGTCTGATTCCATATCGGCAGATATTGCGTAAGCTAACGCAGTCATTAAATATTGAGAATCGCGTTATTTATTTGGAAAATGGACATATTCCGACGCTAACACATCATGCTAAAGGAACGGTGGTGGTGAATAGTACGGTGGGGATGTCGGCTTTATTCCATCATAGTCCTACTTGTGCGTTAGGTAAATCCATCTATAACTTACCTGGTTTGACTTATCAAGATGGACTCGATTCATTTTGGTCAAATCCAGTTAAGCCAGACATGGAATTATTTGCCAAGTTTAGAAATGCAGTCATTAATCTGACACAAATCAACGGCAACTTTTATTCACGAAAAGGAATCAAAATGGCAGTGTCTGGTTCATTAAATGCTATGGGAGTTATTGCAACGGTTAATACAGATGAAACCCTCAGTTTTTATGGAACAACCAGCCAATCCCTGAATTAGTAAGGTATGAAGTCAATCATTATTACGGGCGCAAGTTCGGGAATCGGTGCTGCATTAGCATTACAGTATGCAGATGCAGGTGTAAGACTGGGACTGGTGGCGCGGAATGCAATTGCATTAGATAATCTTGCACAACAATGTCAAGAAAAAGGTGCAGAAACAGTTATCGGTGTTATTGATGTTCGCCACACAGAACGACTTTCGCAATGGATTATTGATTTTGATACTCAATATACGGTGGATACATTAATTGCCAATGCAGGTGTCGCGAGTACATTGGGCGAAAATGGTGAGCCAGAAACATGGGGTGCGATTAGAAATGTCATCGACACCAATGTTTATGGTGTAATGGCAAGTATTGAAGCTTTGATTCCCCCCATGCGTCAGCGTCATAAAGGGAGCATCGTGATTATTAGTTCATTGGCGGCTTATCGTGGCCTACCTTTAACACCTAGTTATTGTGCGAGTAAAGCGGCGGTCAAAAGTTATGGTGAAGCTTTGCGAGGTTGGCTAAAAGCAGATGGTATTCAAGTAACCGTGGTTTGCCCAGGGTTTGTTGAATCAGACATGAGTCGAAAATTTCCCGCCAAAAAACCATTGTTAATGAGTGCCGAGAAAGCCGCACAAATCATTAAAAAAGGCGTTGCAAAAAATAAAGCCTGTGTTGCTTTTCCATTTCCTTTGAGTTTTGGTTCATGGTTATTGTCGGTAATTCCGGCTGCATTGGTGGATTTTATTCTACCTTGGTTTGGTTATGGCTATAAAGGAAAACTTCGACCGTGACAGCATGGCTAACGATTGGTAGTGGTTGGTTAATTTGTTTATTAGGTGCTTATTTGCTTGGGTTCGGAATTAGCCTGCCAAAGCTAAAACGTCAGTCTGTCATTCATACCGCATCGGATATGTTATTAGTTAGTTCAGGGTATGGCATATTCCTGTTATTATTGCAGCGACCACTATTCGCAATAGGTGTGAGCTTTGTCATTTTAATTGTATTGATTGTTGTGAATAATGCCAAAGTAACAGCGTTGCAAGAACCTTTGGCATTCTCGGATTTTGGCTTATTCAGTCAAGTCTTCAAATACCCACGTCTATACTTGCCTTTTCTCCATGTTCCATTAGTTGTTATATTGGTTGTATTGGGTTTGGTGGCTATTGTTAGTATCTGGTTATTAGAGCCAGCTATGTCGAGTTATACCAAAAATGGTTATGTTTTAAATGGTGGTGTTATCTTATGCTTTTTGTCGGTGTTATGCATTTTTATGTATCGGACAAAACGAGTGGTATTGCAGGCTAATATCGTTAGCGATATAAAGAATCACGGATTTTTAACAAGTTTGCTATTGGGTTATCAACACGCATTAGCAGATATTAAGTGTGCAACTTATTTAAAGCAAATGAGCGATTGCAGTCATCTCAATCACTCTGTCGCAATGGAAACAAGCAGATTACCACATATTTTTACGATCCAGAGCGAATCTTTTTTTGATGCCAGACGTTTGTCTTCCCTAATTAAAGCAGATGTTCTGGGGAGGTTTGATCAGATAGTTCGTGAATCACAATACGCAGGGCAAGTTGAGGTAGCAGCGTGGGGGGCAAATACAATGCGTAGTGAGTTCTCCTTTTTGACGGGCATTCCAAACGAAAATTTAGGGTTGCACCAATATAATCCATATCAATATTTACCTATTGCACAATTGCCGTCTTTATTAAAAAAATTGAAGTTATTAGGCTACCGCTGCATTGCTCTACACCCTTATCCAGCAGGTTTTTTTCAGCGTGATCGTGTGTTTAAAGCTTTTGGTTTCGATGAGTTTCTGGATTTGGCTGCTTTCGTTGATTCACCTAAAAGTGGCCCGTATACTAGTGATTTGGTTGTTGCAGACAAAATGCTGAGTATTTTAGATGCACATCAACAACAATATCCTGATCAGCCATTATTCCTGTTCACTATTACGATGGAAAATCATGGACCTTTGCATTTAGAGTCCATCTCAATGAATGAGGTTCAGCAGTTATTTGCACAGCCAATGTGCGACCAAGTTGATGATTTAGCAGTTTATTTGCGTCATTTGAAAAATGCAGATGCAATGTTTGCAAAATTGATCTCGACTTTAAAACAACAAGAAATGCCCACGGTTGTGTGTTGTTATGGGGATCATGTGCCGAGTATGCCAGCCGTGTATCAGGCTTTAAATTATCAAAATGCTAATACGGATTATTTTATTTGGCATTCTAAAAAATACAGTGCTACTCCTGTTTGCCAGAATGTTAATATTGCTGCTTTGAGCACATTACTATTAGACGTTGTACTTTCACAACCATTGATGAAAAACGATGATTATTCGTAATGCAACCATTTATGATGCAGAGTATGTACCAGAGTTAATGTTAAGTTCTGGTATAGCGTTGTATGATTTTATTTATCGGACTAAGCAATATCAAGCTTTAGATTATATTCGCTATGAATTTAAATCAGGTCGCGGCTTTTGTGGTTATCAAAATACCACTGTGTTAGTAGACAATGAACAAGTTATTGGTGTTGGTTGCTTTTATGATAGAAGCATTTATTGGCGATTGTTTTTAGGAACAGTTGTTAATATGCTAATGTTTTATGGACTGGTTCAAGTTTGGTGGGTATTTGTGCGTTCTGATTATGTGGTTAGGCATATTATTAAAAAACCAAAACAACAGGAACTATATTTAATGAATTTTGCCATTCAGCCTTTTTTTCAGCGACAAGGTTTTGCCAGTCAGTTCTTGGGTGTAAAAATCCAAGAGGCAAAAGAACGGGGGTATCAGTTATTTGGTTTGGACGTAGCAGCCGATAACTTCCCCGCCGAGCGACTGTATTGTCGGCATGGTTTGCAATGTGTGGCGATTAAGTCATTTAACTGGTTCAATAAGCGTGTAACTATTGCAGCAAGCAAAAAGATGGAGCTTGTTTTTGCTGCATTGGGGCAATAAGACAAGCTCAAAGGTAATGATTATTTGCGTAGCCATTTACCTAATAATTTAGCGGTGCTTTGTAATTGTTCAGGTGTGTGCGCACTACTGATAAAGAATCGCAATCGTGCTAGTCCTTCTTCCACCGCTGGGTAAAAAATTGGTTGTACATTAATGCCTTCAGCAAAAAGGTAATTGGATGCCATGCCTGTTTTTGCGGAACTGCCAATAATGGCAGGAATCACTGATAATCCGGCACTGTAACCCGTGTTAATACCTTCGCGTTGGCAGGATTCCAAGAAAAACTTTCCATTTTTATGTAACTGCTGGACACGTTCCGGTTCAGTTTGCATGGTTTGTAAGGCTGTTAAAGAAGCGGCGGCTAAGGGTGGTGCTAAACCTACACTGTATAAAAAGCCAGGTGCTGAGTATTTTAAATGTTCAACTAAGGCTTTTTCACCTGCAATGTAACCGCCACAGCCTGCTAAGGTTTTACTGAGCGTACCCATCCATATATCGACATCTTTACCATTAATGCCAAAATGTTCGTGAATACCTTGCCCTGTTTTGCCTAAGATGCCTAGCGAATGTGCCTCATCTACCATCAGAAAAGCTTTGTGACGACGTTTTATATCAATAAAGCGGGGCAGATCGGGATAATCGCCATCCATGCTGTAAATGCCTTCAATGACAATTAGCACACGCTCAAATTCTTTACGATTAGCGGTGAGTAATTCATCCAACGCTTGCCAGTCATTATGCGCAAATGGCATTCGTTTTGCGCCAGAAAGCTGAATACCTTGTAAGACACTGTTGTGGATTAAGGCATCATGTAAGATAAGGTCATTTTTTCCAAACAAATAACCAATCGTGGTGACATTCGTCGCATGACCGCTGACAAAAACAATGCAATCATCGACTCCATAGTTATGTGCCAGTGCTTGTTCTAATTCACGCTGAATAGGGCGTTCTCCGGCGACAGGGCGACTCGCAGAAACGGATGTACCATATTGTTCAATGGCCTTTTGAGCGGCAGCACTAACAGCAGGGTGTCCATTTAGGTTTAAATAATTGTAGTTGGCAAAATTAATGTAGGTTTTGCCTGCAATGTCCGCAGTATTATTCGCAATTCCTGTATGCAATTTAAAAAAAGGGCTACCAATGCCCATTTGTTTACTTGCAGCTTGCATTCCTTTTATCATTTGGTAGCCTGCGAAGCGGTCAAATCGATAAAACTCTTCAGGGATAGCGTTGTTACGCATGACTGGCGGTTTAGCGGGTTCTGCGGTTGTTTTTGCAGACTGCTGCTGATGACGCTCAATCATTTCTTTAGCCAGTCGTTCTTTCATTCGGTCACTTAAACCAAACAAAGTATTAACAGTTGGTATACTCACGCGGACACATCCCTTCAAAAATATCAACCCGACTAAACAGTGAGTTGGGTCGCTAATTGTTCGATTTGTTCAGCAGACATGGTTTGTCCATGTTTAGCTGCTGTTTCAGTAATAAGTGTTTGTACAGATGTTACTATTTCTGCATCGCTAGTCAGAATTTGATTACTGATGCGTTCTGCAATTTTATTTATGGTTGTACCTTCGGTTAATGCCATGACAGGCAGACGTACCCCGAATTTTTCTTCAACAGCAAGGATTAACTCCATACCCATTAAGGAGTCCATGCCTAACTCGAAAATGGATTTATCGGTTGCTAGTTTGTCGGTGGAAATGCGCAGAATTTTGGCGATTTCTTCGGCTAATTGCCCTGCGATTAAGGTTTGTGCTTCGGCACTACTCATGCTTTTGAGTATGGTCAGCAAGTCGCCACTTTGTTCGCCGCTAGTGCTGTTATTGGCAATTTGATGTTGCTGTTCGCGGTATTTAGGTGCGCGGGCAGCGGGCATGACACGCTGAATGGTTTTCCAGTCAAATTCGAGAATGGCACGTCCGCTGGTTTGGCTGTGTATCAGTTTGCCCAGCATCTGCAAAGCACGGGCGGCGGTCAATGCTGAACCTCCTAAACGGGATTGCAGCGCGTCTTTCACTTCTTGATTGCGGGTTAAATAGCCAGCATCGGCAATCGCGCCCCACGCGGCAAAAGCAGCGGGTAAACCGAGTCGGCGACGGTATTCGACCAACGATTCGAGGTACACATTCGCAGCAACGTAGTTAGCTTGTCCGGGGTTGCCCAAATAAGTGGTGGCAGAGGAATACATCACGAAGAAGTCCAAGTTGAGTTCTTGGCTAAGTTGATGCAGATTCCATGCCCCCGCGACCTTTGGCGCGAGTGCATGGCGAAAACGTTCGGGGGTTAAATTGCGCACAATGCCATCATCCAACACCATCGCGGCGTGAATCATGCCGCGTATCGGCGGTAATGTGGCTTGTGCGTCCTTGAGCATGGTTTGCAACGCACTCAAATCGGTGACATCACAAGCGTAAGTTTGAATTTGTACCCCTTGCGCTTGCAAGGCTTGGAGTGTGCTCGCCGCATCTGCGCTGGCTTGACCAGTACGGCTGAGTAAAATCAACGAGGTTGCACCGCATTCAACCAGCCAACGTGCCGTCGCCATGCCAAAGCCGCTCAAACCACCCTTGATTAAATACGTCGCATGTGCGGGTAAACGTAATGCGCTGCTAGGAGCAGGGAAGCTGGGGCGCGGTGTTTCTTGTGCAAACGACACCACGACTTTGCCGATTTGCCGTGATTGCTGCATGTAACGGAATGCTTCTACCATGCGGCTAGGGCTAAACACGCGATAAGGCAGCGGACGCAACACACCCGCACGGAACAAAGCGAGCATTTCTTGGAATAAACGTTTTGCTAATGCCGGACGTTCGATCAGCAATTGATCCGCATCAATCCCAAAGTAGCTGATATTATTGCGGAAAGGTCGTAAACCGATTTTGCTGTTTTCGTAGAAATCGCGTTTGCCCAATTCCAAGAATCGCCCAAAGGGTTTGAGGATGCTCAGGTTGCGGTTAATCGCTTCACCAGAAATGGAATTGAGCACCACGTCCACGCCTGTGCCATTGGTGAGGACGAGAATATCGTCGGCGAATTTGAGGCTACGCGAATCCAGCACATGATGCGCCCCTGCGAGTTTTACAAACGCGCGTTTTTCATCCGTACCAGCGGTAGCGAAGACTTCCGCGCCCCGATAGCGGGCAAATTGGATAGCCGCTAAACCCACACCACCCGACGCACCGTGAATCAGCACTTTTTCCCCCGCTTCGAGTTGTGCGAGGTGGTGCAAGGCGTAATACACGGTAAAAAAGGTGGCTGGAATCGTGGCGGCGGCTTCGTCTGTCCATTCCGCAGGTTTGTGCGTGACGGCGGTGGTGCGGGTAATCACGCGGGTGCTAAAACACGCTGGAGCAAAGCCCATGACTGCATCACCGACCGCAAAATCTTGTACCGCGCTACCAATACGGGTGACACGTCCGGCGAGTTCCATGCCCAAAGATGCGCCAGCGAAACCGTTTTCCACCGCTTCGTCCGATAATAAGCCCATTGCGTACATGACATCGCGGAAATTCAAACCTGCTGCCAGCGGGCGGATTTCGATTTCATCCGCTTGCAGGGTTTGTTCGGGCAAGGCTCGCCAATACAGGTTTTTCAACAAGCCGGGGCTGGTGAAATCCAAGGCAACGGCGGGCGTGGTCGCAAGCTCTGTGCTGGGTAATGGCGATTGTTGCATTCGCAAGCCGTAACGGTAATCCGCACCCAGTAAAATTTCGTCTTCGCCATCGGTGTGTAACAGTTCTTGGCACAATAACGCGGCGGTTGTGGTATTCAATTCGGTTTGCAAGTCAATCAAAACCGGATTGAGGTCAGGATGCTCGTTCATTAGCACCCGACCCATGCCCCACAAGGGAGCTTGTGCGGGGTTTGCTATTGCCGTCGTTTGTGCCAAAGGCATTGCACCTGCTGTAATCAACCACAATTTCGGGCGCGTTTCGGCGGGTAATTGATCCAAGCATTGCACCAATGCCAAGGTGGTAATGCAGCGAGCGTCTTGATTGGCTAACAAATCCGTTGTGGTGTTGGGAGTCTCACTACTCAAGCCTGCTAATTGCACAATGTGTTGATAGGGCTGTTGTTGTAAGGCTGTGGTCAAGGTTGCGGGGGTGGCAATTTGCACACTTTGCCCATTGTGTTGTAACGCCGTCTGTAACGCTTGTGCAAAGCTGGAACTACCGTGTGGCGCGGCATCCGCCAGCAATAACCACTGTGCGGTAAGGCTGGGAATCGCAGCCGTTTGGGCAGATTTTGCGACGGGGACTGCGAATAAGCACACGCCCGTTTGCAACCATGAAGCAGGTTCAAAGTAGGTGGTAACAGCCGCATAACCTGCCTCTGTGAATAAGGCTTGCCATTGTTGCGGGGCTAATTGGCACGGGATGCCAGTATGCGTATCAGTTGGCAACCACCAATCAGCAGACAAGCCAGCGGTTAAAACATCAAAGCGTTCGGCTTGCGGTTCAATCGCTAATAGCAAGCCGCCTTGCGCGGTGGCGAGGTTCTTCAAACGCACCAAACTGTGCGGCATGTCTTCCAAACGGTGCAACACATTATTCAGCAAGATCAGGTCAAATTCTTGGGCGAGTAACTGCTGATAGGTTTCACCGCTAATGTCACGGTTGAGCGTTACGCTGGAAAAATGCGCGTATTCTTCCAACGCTTCCGCCATCCAACCGCTGTGCGCTGCATCCAAATCGGCGAAGTAATAATCGCATTGCAAGGCGGGTAACTGCGGCACTAATAGCCGTGCCAACGCGCCATTGGCGTGGCTGATTTCTAAAATGCGTAAGCGGCGAGGTTGCGGTGATGCACTAACCCATTGCTGCACGATATGCTGTACAGCTTGGTTCATTGCCCGATAACTCGGTGCGGAATCTTGGAAATGCTCGTTAATACTGCTTTTGGCAGGGTGTAACAAGGTTTCAACCGCGATTTCCCCACGCAAAACCGCTGCAAGGTTTTCCCCACAACGCCCTAACAATACCAATTCAGGCAAATACGCAGCAGAATCGCCCAATATCGCTAACCAAATATCGCCAGCGGCGGGCAAATCCGGTTCGGGGTTAAGCTGCCAAATGCCATCCGTTTGCGTTGCCAAACCGTCTTTTTCCAACATGGCAAACAAGTGTTCGACCAATGGACGAAAGTGGGGGGCGATGTGTTGTGCTGCCAACAGCGTAGCAATGTCACAACCATGCGGGAATGCCGCCATGAGTTCGCGGAATGCTTGCCACACAAAACAGCTTGCCATGACATCAAACAGTGGCTGAATGTGTTGGAAATGGCGTTCGCGTTGTAATTCGGCTTCGTGTGTTTGCAAATAAGCGGTGGCTTGTGCCAACAAATCAGGCAGATTAAGGCGTGTTGTTGGTAACGGGGTATGAGCTTGCGGCAATGGAATCGGGGTGAAGGCATAGGTCGGAATGTCGCCGTGGCGATTGCGCCCTAATTGCACACCACGGAAGCGGCAATTTTCCAGTTCCACCAAACAATGGCCTTGCGCATCCAATACCGCAAAATCCGCCACCACGGAACGTCCACTGTGCTTGCGAATCTGAACGTGAATGTAATGCGGGTTGGGGGAATCCGTCGCTTCTGTTGCATAGTAATGCAGTTTCCCGACTTGGATCGGGATTAACGCCGCTTGTGTGCCGGAGCGTAGTTCTGCATGGAAAATATCCACCAACGTTTGGAAACCCGAATCCAATACGGTCGGATGCAAATAATGCTCAGTGAATTGCTGGCTAACGCTATCCGGTTGTTGTGAAATTGTGCGTAATTGCGCTAATGCGGATTGCGCATTCGTCCACACTTGGGTAATGCCTTGGAAAGCATTTTGATAGGTCAAACCCACTTGTGCGGTGAATGCATAATGTTCATCCGCCGTGAAAACTTGTGCCGCAGTGTTTTGCAGGTCTGTAACGGCTACCGCAGCAGGTCGCGTTTTAAACGTTGTGCCGAGCAAACGCCCGACCACATTGAGCGTCCACGGGTTGTCGCTGAGGCGATCACGGCTGGTAATGCTAAAACTGCCGTCTGCTGGTAACAGGGTAAAACGCACGGTTTTGGCGGTTTCACCATCTAAGACAATGGGGGCGCGAATTTCTAGGTTTTCAATAACATGGCTATTGTGCCCAAACCATTGCACTGAGGCGGCTAAGGCCATTTCCACATACGCCGCCGCAGGAACAACGGCAACACCGTCAACAATGTGATCCGCAAGGTAGGTGGGGATGTAGGTATCAAGCTGATTTTCCCAACCTGCTTCCACCTCGCGCAAGCGATAACCCAACAGTGGATGCTCGCGTTTGCGCCCGACAAGGTTGTAACCTTCGCTGGTAATCGGCAGCCAATAATGCTCACGTTGCCACGGGTACGTCGGTAAGGCGTAATAAGGGAATGGTGTTGCAAAATAGCGCGTTAAATCCAGCTCGCAACCTGCCAACACTGCACCAAATGCCGCTTTGTACAGGTAATCGGTGTTTTCGTCTTGGCGGCGAATGGTATTGAACAATACGCCTTTTACCTTCGCGGTTTGTAAGCATTCATTGACGTAACTGCGTAAAATCGGATGTGGACCGACTTCGATAAACACACGTTCGCCCTGCGCAATAAGCTGTTGTACCGCATCCTTAAAACGCACAGGTTCACGGATATTATGCCACCAATAATCAGCGGTCAGAGCCGTTCCTGCTAAATAATTCCCCGTAACGGTGGAAACAAACGCGGTTTGCGTCGTCGCACAAGGTGTTAAAGCGGCTAACGCTGTGCAAATATCGGTTTGCAAGCCATCCATGTAACGGCTGTGGAAAGCGTAATCCAAATCCAACAAACGATAGAAAATGCCGCGTGCGCTCAAGGTTTCGCCGATGTGTTGCAAGGCGGTCAATTCGCCTGACAACGTAACCGCATTGGGGCTATTAATGCCTGCGATTTCCACGCGGTCGGTTAAGGCTAATTCTTGTAATAGTGTCGTCGTCGCTTCTGCACTTAAGGATATGGCTGCCATCCTGCCATTAAAGCGCGTGGTGCTTTGGGCGCGACTGCGTTCAAAAATAACCTGTACGGCTTGTGCTAATGTCAAAGCTCCGCACGCCCACGCTGCTGCGACTTCACCCACGCTATGCCCAACGACAGCGGATGCTTGAATCCCTGCGTCGCGTAATACACTGACCACGCCAACTTGGAACGCGAATAACACAGGCTGGGCAATTTCGGTTAAATTTAGTGCTGTTTCCGCCGCTCCAGTGGTAAAGGCATGAAGTAAAGGATAATCCGTATAGTCGGCGAATAATGTTGCTACTTCACCGACTGCTTCACGGAAAATGCGATTATTCGCGAATAAAGTGACACCCATGCCCGCCCATTGTGAACCATTGCCCGAAAATACCAAGACGGGGCGTAAGGGTTGTGTTGTTTCCACGGCTAAACGCGGGGCTTTTGCAATGCCAACAGCGGCTTCTTCAGTATCAGCAAAGACCTGTAATGCCGCGCTGATTTTATCGAGGCTGTCGTAACCGTACACGATCACGCCGTGTTCTAGGGTTTGGCGACGGGTGAACGTATTCCACGCAATCGCCGGATAAGCGTCGGAAGGTTGTGTGTCCAACCACGCCGCATACTGCAAGGCTTGTGCCGATAGTGCGGCGGGCGTATGGGCAGATAAATACAGTGGTGGCCAAACGCTTTGTGCATTTTTCGCATTTAACGTTGGTGGTGTTGCATGGGATGCTACATAACTTTCTAATAAAACATGTGCATTTGCACCACCAAAACCAAATGAATTAACCCCCATCCATAATAATTGGCCGTTGGGAATATCCAATGGAGTGAATTGCGTGATGACTTTTAGATTTAACCCCTGAAAATCAATATTGGGGTTTAGGGTTTTAACGTGTAAGGAGGGTGGTAGTGCACGATTTTTTAAGCATAAAACGGTTTTGAATAATCCCGCCATGCCGGATGCGGTTTCTAAATGCCCAACATTGGTTTTCGCTGAACCAATGGGTAGGGGGTTGTCACTACGGCGAGCTTTACCAATCATCTCACCCAAGGCTTTGGTTTCGAGTGGATCACCGACCGCAGTACCTGTGCCGTGAGCTTCAATATAACTAATGCAGTTGAGATCAATACCCGCTTGGCGGTAAATACGATTTAATAATTGCCCCTGTTGTTCGGGGCTAGGAACAGTCATGCCGTGCGTGTGACCGTCGCAATTAATACCCGTGGCAACAATCACCGCATGAATCGGGTCGCCGTCGCGTTCAGCTTGTTCCAATGGTTTTAAAAATAGAATGCCCGCACCTTCTGCACGCACATAGCCATCGCCGTTGGCATCAAAAGTTTGGCAGCGTCCATTTGGGGAAAGCATGGATGCTTTAGAAAACCCAACAAAACCAAACGGGTGCATGAGCATATTAATGCCTCCCGTAATAGCCATGTCGGATTCACCACTCCAAATGCTTTGACAGGCTTGATGAACCGCAACCAGCGATGAGGAACAGGCTGTATCCACCGAAACGCTGGGGCCACGGAAGTCAAACCAATAAGAAATGCGGTTCGAGACAATACTGAGCGTGCCACCAGTCATGGAATAAGCATCAATGGAACTGGGGTCGTCAATGCGGCGTTGGGCGTAATCCGTACCCGCTGCCCCAATATAAACCGCACAATTTGCACCCGCGAGTTTAGCGGGGATTTGTCCGCCATTTTCTAAAGCTTCCCACGTTAATTCCAGTAGTAAGCGTTGTTGGGGATCCATGTGTTCAGCTTCACGCCGCGAAATCCCAAAAAATGTTGCGTCAAATTGGTCAATGTGAGAAAGCACACCCGCAGCGAATGTATAACTTTTTCCTGGCTCTTTTTTATTGGGGTGTTGGTAGTAGTTTTTACCCCAGCGATCTTCTGGAATTTCGGTGACAACATCTTTGCCGGATTTGAGTATTTCCCAATACGCTTCTAATGAATTTGCATCACCGGGAAAACGGCAGGCCATACCGACGATAGCAATTTTGCTAGATTTTATTGTCATTCCTAGAGCATCTCTCAAATAGACGGATAGAATATTTAATAGCTAAAGCAAAAAACTAGTCGCTTTTACTAGCGAAACAGAAAATTAAGTAGTGTTTTAAGCATAGTTAAGGGCGTTGTTCTTGTCGATTCTATGCAAAAAAGTGATAAATAGAATGTGATCTAGCCCACAGTTTTGGCTAATTTGTGCAAAACATGGCTGACCGCCACCATTGCAAAACTGGCAGTGACGGTCATCACTGAGCCTATGCCTCCGGCACAACTTAAATCACAGGCAGGACCATTTTCGGGCAGGATCATCGGTTCTTCCGACCACACGGCAGGAATATCAAAGCGGCGTTTAGGGTTCTGACTGAAATGATAATGCTGGCGTAACTCTTTGCGTACCCGCGCGAGTAGCCGATCTTGCAGGGTACGGCTTAAATCGGATAAGTGAATTTTGGTTGGGTCTTGTTGCCCGCCTGCACCGCCGAGCATGATTAAGCGAATTTTATGACGTTTGCAATGAGCGGCTAAAGCTGCTTTGACACGGAAGTTATCAATGCAGTCGATGACATAACTGAAACGAGGGGTAATCAGTTCGACGAGATTGTCTTTTTCGACGAAATCTTCTATGACTTCGATTTGGCACTGAGGGTTGATCTCTAAGCACCGTTCTTTTAACACGTCGACTTTGGCACGCCCAATGGTGGAACTTAACGCGGGTAATTGGCGATTAATAT
>CAZEQX010000048.1:0-16220 GCA_964514635.1 uncultured Thiothrix sp. | reverse complement strand
AAGCCGCACAGTTGCAACAGTACCTGCAACTGCTGCAACGCTGGAACAAAGTTTACAACCTGACTGCCGTGCGTAATCTGGCTGATATGCAGCCATTACACATTGATGACAGTTTGAGCGTCGCGCCCTTTATTCGTGGTGAAACCTGTTTGGATGTCGGTAGCGGCGCGGGTTTACCCGGTATTCCGTTAGCCATTGTGCAGCCTGAACGCCAATTCACCTTGCTGGATACCAACGGCAAAAAGACCCGTTTCATGTTGCAAGCGGTGTTAGAACTGGGTTTGAAAAACGTCAAAGTGGTGCAAACGCGCGTGGAAAATTGGCAACCCGATGCGCCGTTTGATGCGATTATTAGCCGTGCATTTGCCTCGGTTGCGGATTTTGTGAACGGGGCTGGTCATCTCTTAACAGCAGATGGTACGCTGTACGCCATGAAAGGGCGCTATCCAGCGTCAGAATTGGCGGAACTGCCACACGGTTGGCACGTTACCGCTCAACATGAACTGCATGTACCCACGGTAGATGCACAACGTCATTTGATTGAACTACAACGAGAATCCAATGCATGACGCGCATTATTGCGATTGCTAACCAAAAGGGTGGCGTGGGTAAAACGACGACCAGTGTGAACCTAGCAGCAGCCTTGGCAGCCTTAAAACGCCGTGTTTTGCTGGTGGATATTGACCCGCAAGGCAATGCCACCACGGGTTTGGGGATCGACAAGCACAACCAAGCTACTACACTAACCGACGTACTACTGGGTGATGCGCAGGTGCGTGATGTGTTACAAGTAGTCGCGGAAACCAGTCTGCATGTGTTAGCAGGTTCGCCGGAAGTGACAGTGGCAGAAGTCGCCTTAATGAGTCAGGATCAGCGCGAATACCGTCTGCGGGACGCACTGGTGAGTTTGGTGACGGATTACGATTACATTCTGATCGACTGCCCACCATCCTTAAACATGCTAACCGTTAATGCGCTGGTGGCGGCTGATGGTGTGATTATCCCCATGCAGTGCGAGTATTACGCTTTAGAAGGTTTAACCGCGCTGATGGGAACAATTGAACAAATTAAGCAACACGCTAACCCCAAGCTGCAATTGGTTGGTTTGGTGCGCACCATGTTTGATCCACGCAGCAATTTAGCGCGTGATGTGTCTGAACAAATCCACGTTTACTTTCCTGAAAAAGTCTTTAGCACGACCATTCCACGCAATATCCGCCTTGCAGAAGCTCCCAGTCATGGCGTTTCGGTGCTGGATTACGACAAATCCTCACGCGGGGCATTGGCCTATTTGGCATTAGCAACCGAATTACTCAGCAAAGATGGGCAACCCAACGCAACACAAGGAGTCGCGTAATGGCAAAGAAAGCAGGCCTAGGGCGCGGTTTGGATGTACTACTGAGTTCGGCGCGTAGCAGCTTGACGCAGCCTGTGGAAACATCTGCATTGAAGCATTTATCCATCGAAAACATTTCCCCCAGCCCGTATCAGCCCCGCAAGCGTATTGACCCAGATGCCTTACAAGAACTGGCGGACTCGATCAAAGCGCAAGGTCTGATTCAACCAATTGCCGTGCGCCCACGCACTGACGGCGGTTATGAATTGATTGCGGGTGAGCGGCGTTGGCGTGCCTGTCAATTAGCTGGTTTGCATGAAATCACGGCTGTTGTTCACTCAATCAGTGATCAAGTCGCAGCCGCAATGGCGTTGATTGAAAATATTCAGCGCCAAGACTTAAACGCCCTTGAAGAAGCCAATGCGTTACGTCGCTTAATTGATGAATTTGGCTTAACCCACCAGCAAACGGCCGATGCGATTGGGCGTTCGCGGGCGGCGGTGAGCAATTTACTGCGTTTATTGGATTTGGAAACAGACACCAAAGCCTTTGTAGATGCAGGGCAATTGGAAATGGGGCACGCGCGTGCATTACTGGCTTTGAAAGGTCAACAACAAATCAACATTGCTGCACAAGCGGCGCAACAAGCCTTGTCTGTGCGGGATACTGAACGTTTAGTGAAACAAACGCTGGCGGAACAGGAAACGGGAAAGACAGCGGCAGTGAGTGCGCCAGTTGCCCCCGATGTTGTGAGGTTAGAGCAACAACTGGCAGATACCTTGGGTGCGAAGGTGTTTATCCGTTACAATCGCAGTGGCAAAGGTAAATTAGTGATTGAATACAATAGCTTGGATGAGCTAGATGGTATCTTAGCGCATATTCAGTAAGTTTTTTGTGTCATTACTTGTTAAATAGTTGAAGTGTGTGGCGAATCGCTGCATAATACGCCCCTTATTTTTCGGATTGGTTTTTCGGGAGAATACCCTTGCCTAACATAGCATCAGCCAGAAAGCGTGTCCGCCAAAGTGAAAAACGCCGTATGCACAACCGCCACCTGCGCTCACGTCTGCGTACTCAGGTAAAAAATGTCCTGAAAGCCATTGAAGCAGGTGATCATGACGCTGCCTTAGCGGCTTACAAAGCGGCAGTACCTGTTATCGACTCTATCGCTGACAAAGGTATTGTCCACAAAAACAAGGCGGCACGTCATAAAAGTCGTCTGAGTGCGCATATTAAAGCGTTGCAAGCGTAAGCTACGTTGCGATTGGATACGATTTCCTAAAGCCGATTCTATAATCGGCTTTTTGCGTTTCTGGTGACGACAAAAGCAGGAGGCTAACGTGTTAAAAATCGGGTTGACTGGTGGTATTGGTTGTGGGAAATCCACAGCAATTCAGTACTTTCAACACTTAGGTGTACCCGTGATTGACGCGGATGTGATTGCGCGTCAGGTGGTTGCCGTTGGCGAACCTGCTTTGCAAGAAATTGCTACGGCTTTTGGAGCACAGGCGTTGCAAGCCGATGGTTCATTGGATCGGGCTTGGTTGCGTCAACAGGTTTTTGCTGACAAACAACGTTTGCAGCGTTTGGAAAGTATCCTGCATCCACGCATTAAAGCCGCTATCTTGGATGGCATGGCAGCCTGTCAGACGGCTGCTTATGTCTTGGTGGATATTCCATTGTTGTTTGAAAAAGGCTACCAAACACTGTTTGATCGTGTGTTGGTGGTTGATTGTTTGCCAGAGCAACAATTGCAGCGGGTAAAGCAGCGTGATGGAAGTGAGGTGAGTGTGATTCAATCCATCATGCAATCGCAAATTGACCGTGAACAACGTCTGCAACGGGCTGATGATATTTTAGTAAATCAGTCTACTATTGTGGCATTGCAAACGGAAATTGAGCGTTTACATGCGTTATATTCAGCTCAGGCTAAGACTTTAGTTGTGGAAGGCTGAGTTTTTTTGCTATAAGGGGAATACCCTTGAGCTTTTGACATATCTATATGGCTATCTATCAGCAACCTTTGGGCGAAACCATTCGTCGCATTTCTGGGTGTCACATGATTACTTACGAACAGCCGCTCAATGAAAAAATTCGTTTGCTGTTGCGGTTGGAATTATTGATGGGACGGTTTCGATATCACATTGCTAACCCGATGCCGGAAGATACGGTAGTCGCCTTGCAATTGTTACTTGACCTTTACAATCTTTCGGCTCGTGTTGATGTTAAAAGCGAGCTACTGAAAGAAATTGACCGGATTGGACAATCCATGCGTTTGTTGCTGCGACAAGATGAGGATGAAGCAGCGCAACTGGATACATGGTTGGAAAAACTTAACTATCATAGCGATATTTTGTATCAGCAACGTGGGCAATTGGGGCAGCACTTAAAAAATCATGTGTTTTTTAATAGCTTGCGTCAAAGAGCTTCTTTGCCAGGCGGGATTAATGGTTTTGACATTCCCATGTTCCAGTTTTGGCAGGAACAACCTGTGGAAAATCGTTTAACGGACTTACGCGAATGGGCAGCACCTTATCTCAGTGCGGATGATGCAGCGCGTGATATTCTGGGCATTATTCGTCAGTTTGGGGAATCGCGCGAAGCCGTTGCCAAAGAGGGGTTTTTCCAATGCACGTTGGAAGGGCGGAAATCATCACACATGTTGCGTGTCTCGTTACTGGAACAGGTGGATTACTACCCTGAAATTAGTGCGGGAAAACAACGCTTTACCTTGCGCTTTGTTAATGCCGATATGATGGCGGATCGCGGTAAACAGTTTAACCAAGACGTGCCATTTACCTTGAGTTTGTGCAATTTATAACACTGCACCAGTGGGAAAATACCATAGCAAAACGGGCATTAAGCCCGTTTGCTGTATGGGGCATGGCGTATTTAAGGTTTTAGGCTGTCCCAAATCGGTGTTTTTTTCTCGTCTGTTGCAGGTATTGTCGGCGGAGCATCCGGTTTGTCGGTTTCACTGTTGCGCTGTGCGGGAGCTTTTTGTTGTTCGGGTGGGATGGTCGTCAGTGGTTCAGCAGGTGCTGGAATGATTGGCGATGTGGGCTGGGATGTTGTCTTGCTATCAGGGGATGTTGCATAGGGAGTCGCTTGCATCGCTGGTAGTGCTGGAATGCCTGCATTTGGCAACGGCGGTGGCGTGAGGGGAATCGGTGTTGGCACTGGTGTGGTAGCCGAATCGACCATTAAGGTGTCCTGACGCAGTATTTGCCCATTGTCATTGATAACGGTGACAGACCATGTACCGACCATGTTTGGTGTAATGCTTTTACTGGATTGTACGCGCCACCGTTCGCCACTGACGGGGAATTGCATACCTAGCTGGAATTGACCATTGTATTCCCAACGATGGGTGACAACATGACCTTGTAAGCCTGTAAGCTCGGTAAAATAGTAAACAGTTTGCCCTGCATTGATGCGTGAAACTTGGTTAATCGGTTCACGCGCTACAAGCCCTGTGGTGAATGTTGCACGGCTAACTTGGGCTGGTAATGGCGCAGGTATTGGTACAGGGGGCGTTACCGTGGTATTGGGTATGCTGTTAATCGGGGATGTGGGTTGGGCTGTCATGATGGTTTCTTCTGCCTGTACTGACGAGCCTATCAGCAAGCTAAGGCAAAAGCCGTAAGCAGCCAGTGAGCGAGCGGATGCTGGCATTTGGAATGCACTCCCTTAAAAAAGTCCCTAAAATGGTGTTTATCAGCATAACATGAATCCTTATGCTGTATGCCTTAAGCGTAATTTCTGCCGCTTTCGGCGATAAAGCAGTAAGGGAGTCTTGCCCCTGAAGTCAAGTTACGGTTTACTAACCTATTTGCTACTTAAATTGGCGGGATTAATAAAATGCCTAGAAAGCAGGCAGCAGAGGCCGTGCCACAGCCAGATTTTGAAACAGCGATGGCAGAACTTGAAGCACTCGTGCAACGCATGGAAAACGGTGAACTATCGCTGGATGCTTCCTTAAAAGAGTTTGAGCGCGGGGTACAGTTGACGCGCTTGTGCCAAGCGGCTTTGAAGGCCGCAGAACAACGGGTGAAATCGGTAAGTGCAGACGGGCAAACCAGCGATTTTCCCGCACTGGGGGATACTTAATGTTGAATGTACGGACACGTTTACAAGCATGGCAAGAACGCATTGAATCTGTCTTAGAAGCCGTTTTGCCACCTGCTGCAACGAATCCTGCGCATTTACACGATGCCATGCGTTATTCGGTGTTAAATGGCGGGAAGCGAATGCGCCCGTTATTGGTCTATGCGACGGGGGAAGCGTTGGGGATTGCGCCCGAAAAATTGGATATTCCCGCCGCTGCTTTGGAGTTGATCCACGTTTATTCATTAGTGCATGATGATTTGCCTGCAATGGATGATGATGATCTACGCCGTGGTAAACCCACCTGCCATAAAGCTTATGATGAAGCGACCGCCATTTTAGTGGGTGACGCTTTGCAAGCTTTAGCCTTTCAATTACTGGCAGCGCACCCGCAGCTTGACGTTTTACCCGCACAACGCTTGCGCATGATTGACCAGCTTGGGCAAGCAGCAGGATCGCGGGGTATGGTGGCAGGACAGGCGATTGATTTGGGCGCAGTTGGAAAGGAACTGACTGAGCTAGAATTAGAGATCATGCATATCCACAAAACGGGTGCATTGATTCGTGCCAGTGTCTTGTTGGCAGCCTATGCCGCAGAAGGTATTTCTGCGGAACAATTACGCCAACTGGATCGGTTTGCTAAGTGCGTGGGGTTAGCGTTTCAGGTGCAGGACGATATTCTGGATGTGGAAAGCGATACGCAAACGCTGGGTAAAACCCGTGGGGCAGATGCTGCCGCTGGCAAGCCGACGTATCCTTCTATCATCGGTATGGCGGCTGCGAAAGCTAAACTGCAAGATTTGCATGACGAGGCCGTGTCAGCATTAGCGGGATTTGGTGAATCCGCAGATTTGTTGCGCGAAATTGCCGAGTTCACGGTGAAACGCTTACGTTAGGGGTATGCCAAGTGGTCTATTCGGCTAAGTGGCGAAAGCGTTATATCATTTCAGCATTCTTACGCTAGGGGTAATACCAAGTGCTTGATTCTATTAATTCTCCGGCTGATTTGCGTTGCTTGGATTTAGAAGCATTGCCAACAGTGTGTGAGGAGTTGCGTACTTTTTTATTGGATTCCGTATCAAGAGGCGGCGGGCATTTTTCTTCAAATTTAGGCACAGTGGAACTGACCGTCGCCTTGCATTATGTGTTTAATACGCCTGTTGATCGTCTGGTATGGGATGTAGGGCATCAGGCATACCCGCACAAGGTATTGACCGGACGGCGTGAGCGCATGAATACCATTCGCCAGAAGGATGGCTTGTCTGGTTTCCCCAAACGTTGTGAGAGCGAATACGATACGTTTGGCGTGGGTCATTCCAGCACGTCGATTAGTGCGGCATTGGGCATGGCATTAGCAGCCCGCCAAAAAGGGGAAGATTCGCAAGCGATTGCGGTGATTGGCGATGGCGCAATGACCGCAGGCATGGCGTATGAGGCTTTAAATCATGCGGGTGATTTGGATGCCAACTTATTGGTGGTGTTGAACGATAATGAAATGTCGATTTCGCCCAATGTGGGGGCATTACGCAAATACCTGACGCATTTATTGTCGGGGCGGATGTATTCCACCATGCGCGAAGGCGGTAAGAAAGCTTTATCCCACAGTAAATCCTTATCCAAACTGGTCAAACTGACCGAAGAACACATGAAAGGCATGGTATTGCCTGGCACATTGTTCGAGGAAATGGGCTTTAAATATTACGGCCCGATTGATGGGCATGATGTGCAGGAATTGGTACACGTTTTGCGCAATTTACAGCAAATCAACGGCCCACGTTTACTGCATGTCATTACCAAAAAAGGTAAGGGTTATGAACCTGCCGAAGAAGACCCTTGTACTTATCACGGGGTAACACCGTTTAATCTGCAAACAGGTTTGGTTAGTAGCGGGAAAAAATCCACGCCAACCTACACCCAAGTGTTTGGTCAGTGGTTGTGCGATATGGCAGAACATGATTCGCGTTTGGTGGGAATTACCCCAGCGATGCGCGAAGGTTCGGGGTTGGTGGCGTTTTCCGAACGTTTCCCTGAGCGTTATTTCGACGTGGGGATTGCGGAACAGCACGCAGTCACCTTGGCAGCGGGTTTAGCGTGCGAAGGTTTAAAACCTGTAGTGGCGATTTATTCCACCTTCTTGCAACGCGCTTATGACCAACTGCTGCATGATGTGGCGATTCAAAATTTGCCCGTGGTGTTTGCGATTGACCGCGCTGGGTTAGTGGGAGCGGATGGGCCGACGCATTCGGGGAACTACGATTTGTCTTACTTGCGTTGTATTCCAAACATGATTGTCATGACACCTGCGGATGAAGACGAGTGCCGCCAAATGCTATACACCGCCTTTTTACAGGACCAACCGACTGCCGTGCGTTACCCGCGTGGTAAGGGGATCGGCGTTGAACCGGATGCGGCAATGCACGCGATTCCGATTGGTAAAGCCTTGAAATTGCGCTCTGGGCATTCCATTGCCTTGCTGTTGTTTGGCTCATTATTAACCGCAGCACAAGAAGCGGCGGAAGAGTTGGATGCAACCTTAGTCAATATGCGGTTCGTCAAGCCGCTGGATGAGGCCATGTTACGCGAGTTGGCAAAAACCCATGACCTGTTAGTCACCATCGAAGATAACGCGGTCATGGGGGGGGCGGGTAGTGCAGTGAATGAATATTTGCACGCCGCAGAATTACCCGTGTCGGTGATTAATTTAGGTTTGCCAGATACTTACATTGAGCACGCGCAACGCGAAGAGCAGTTGGCGGCTTGTGGTTTGGATGCGCAAGGCATTGTGAATCGTGTGCGTACTAGCAAGGCAGGTAAATCTTGCGTATATTCAGCACCTTCACTATCATCCGCCAGTTTACGCTGATTACTTGTCATGGCACTGTATACACTCAAAGTTCTTGCTGATTTTGCTTCCGCGCATACATTGCGCGGCTACCCTGGGGCGTGCAGCCGTATGCACGGTCATAACTGGAAAATCGAAGCAGAAGTCGAAGCGACTGTGCTGGATGACATCGGTATGGCGATTGACTTTAAGGTGATTAAGCGCGAAGTGCGAGCGATTGCAGAAGAGCTGGATCATGAATACTTAAATGACCTTGAGCCATTCCGTGAGATCAATCCCACGGCGGAACACATTGCGCGTTACTTCTTCCAAACCTTGGCGGCTCGTTTAAATAATGAACGAATCCGTGTCAGTGGTTTAACGATTTGGGAGACGGATCGCGCCTGCGTCCGCTACTCAGAACCCTGATTCACATTGGATTAAGCCTGCATCCTGTGTAACAATACGACCCAAATTAATAAGCCGGTACGCTCATTGTTGCTAGTCGCTGGTTACGGTCGTATTTTTAATTTCCAAGGAGTCCTGTCATGAAGTACCTCGTCGGCTTTTTTAGCCTTGAATGGATGCGCATTTTTGACTTTATTGCGCCGCTGGCGATTCGTTTGTTTTTAGCACCCATGTTATGGGTTTCTGGTGTTAAGCGTTTGGGATTGTTTTCTGCCAGTGATTTTGTGGCGTGGAATCCATTAACGTGGTTGAACCCAGAAGCATTCCAACAAAACGTGACAGCGATGGGTGACTTCAGCTTGCTAGGCATGGGTGCTGGAACATTACTGATTGTTATCGGCATTATCGAATTATTGTCTGCGGTATTATTGGTATTGGGTTTTGCCGTGCGTTGGGTAACATTGGCTTTGATCTTTGTCATGGTTGCTTTGGCTTTGTTTGCAGTCGGCGACGCTGGTTTCCTCAGCAGCATGGGGCAGTTAGTCATGACACACGGTTATAGCGATATGACGAATAATCAAGTAGAAGTTTACTTGGTCTACTTTGTGTTGTTATTGGCATTGTTCTTTATGGGTGCTGGTCGTTGGGTGAGTTTAGATTGGTTTGTTTATCGCCATTTTGTAAAGAAATTGGACGACAAAACCGCTGCGGAATTAGACCCATTTGAGATCGACGCAACAGACGAACCAGGCATTAGCACAACGCGCATCTAATGTACCTTGCCATCGTGCAAACACAAAGGGGAGCTATTTGCTCCCCTTTGGTAAATTACCACGCTCGCGCATGGCTTTGAGTTTTTCGTCATTGTATTTCATGAGCTGCAAGGTTAGGTAAATCTTGGCAGGAATGGACAAAAACAACCCGCCTGCAATCAGCCCCGCGACTATGGCAATGCCTTGTACCCCTTGATGGGTAACAATGTCCGTGAATATAACTAACCCAACGCCTACCGCACTGATGCTTAAACCTACGATAATTAATGCGTACATGATTCGGGTGATTTGCTGTTCTTTCATTTCGGGCCTGCTGGTGCGAATCGACTAAAGATACCCCCATTATCAACCGTTAGTGAATCAAGCGTAATTGACCTTTCGCAATGCTTATTCAGGCTGTGGAATCGAAATGCCGGAATTGTTGTCCAATTTTTTGTAACAACGTATCTTTATGCTGCAAGGCTTTTTCCTTAAGCAATAATTGTTGGTTAAGTTGCGCAATAATCGTGTCTTTTAAGCCAATAACACGATCCCTTTGTTGCAGTCTTTGTTCATAATCTTGCAGTGATGAATCTTGTTTGTCCTGCTGCTCTAACTGATCCAGTTGTGCTTGTAAGGCCGTAATTTGTTGGTCACGGTTATGGATAGTTTTATCCCGTTCTTGCAGTTGTTGAAACTGTGCCGCAATTTGCATATCCCGACGTTGTAATTGGCGTTCGCGCTCTTGCAGGTGGTATTCATATTGGCTGATTAATAAATCTTTTTGTTGTAAACACGCATTATGTTTTTGTAATTGTTGGTCGCGCTCGGTGAGTTGCTGGTTACGTTCGTGGATAATTTGTTCTTGTAAGTACAATTGGCGCTGACGCTCTTGTACCCACTGATTCAGGGCGCGTAATTGTTGACTGAGTTCTTGAATGGTTGCATCACGGCGAGCTAATTGTTGTTCGCGAATATCGATTTCACGATCCCTGCGATCTATGTGACGGTCTTTATCTGTGAGGCGGCGATTCTGTGTTTGAATATGAGTTTCCCGCTCAATTAAGTGTTTTTCCTTGTTATGTAAAAGGTGATCAATCTCACGACAACGTTTTTCGAGGTCTCTTATAATCTGATCCCGTTCGCGCAGTGATTCATCGCGCTGTTGCATGATGCTGTCGCGAAGAAACAATTGGCGGTCGCGTTCTTGGGTTTGGTAATGTGCCGTGTGTAAGAGTGTTTCCTTTTCGAGCAGGTATTGATCTTTGCGATCAAGGTGTTGGTCGCGTTCGCGTAAAGTTTGCTCTAGTGTTAGGATTTGCTGATCCTTATCACGAATCAGGATTTGCAGGTTTTGCTGTTGGGTTTCTTGATGTGCGAGCTGGTCATACAAAGCGTGCCAACTGTCAATGAGTTGTTGGCGGTCGGTGGCGGTCAGGAACTTATTACCTTCAATCTTTTCGATTAACGCCTTTTCTTCGCGATTCATTATGATGTGCCCGGTAGTTGCTGCGATTAATGAGCGGTTATTGTTAGTTGTTAAAGGTGCAAGCAGTGGACGGTGCATTCCGTTCGCTTTTGGGCATCATAGTGTGTTAAATATAACAGGGCATGAATTACTACAATAAACGTGAACCGATGGTGAAATTAGCACTCTAACGGGTAGAGTGCTAACATAGCATCAGAGTTAAGAAGGAGATGAACCTATGACCAACGCATTGATGCTTCGGGGACAGACGCTGCCAGTTCCGGTGGGGAATCTGGAAAGCTACATCCATGCGATTCATTCCATTCCTGTTTTAGAGGCGGATGAAGAGCGTGAGTTAGCTGAGCGTTTGAAATATCAAGGTGATCTTGAAGCGGCGCGTCAATTGATTTTGCACAATCTGCGTTTTGTGGTGAAAGTCGCTCGCGGTTATAACGGTTATGGTTTACCACTGGGCGATTTAGTCCAAGAAGGCAATGTCGGCTTAATGAAAGCTGTCAAACGCTTTGACCCTGAAATGAATGTACGTTTGATTTCCTTTGCGGTGCATTGGATTCGCGCGGAAATTCACGAGTTTATTTTGCGTAACTGGAAAATCGTCAAAGTGGCGACAACCAAAGCGCAACGCAAGCTGTTTTTTAACTTACGCAGTAGCAAACAGCGTCTTGGTTGGTTAAGCCATGAAGAAGCCAGCGCAATGGCAGATGATTTAGGTGTGAGCACGGCAGAAGTGTTGGAGATGGAAAAACGTTTGAGTGCGAATGACGTGGCATTTGACCTGACTCCTGACCAAGATGACGATGACCGCGCGGACTTTTCACCAAGTCAATATTTGGCGGCGGAATCGGCAGACCCTGCGGAAGTGTTGGAAGCGGAAGAGTGGGATACTTACACACGCGGTCGTTTTCAACAAGCCTTAGATAGCCTAGACAAGCGAAGTAAAGATATTTTGGCGAGCCGTTGGTTGGTGGAAGACAAGGCCACGCTGCATGAGTTAGCGGATAAGTACAAAGTATCAGCAGAGCGCATTCGTCAGTTGGAAAACGCGGCTGTCGGTAAGTTACGCGCTGCGGTATTAGCCGCTGCTTAAAACAAAAAAGGTCGCTCTAAGCGACCTTTCTTTCATCATAAATGATGATTATGCGAAGAAAGCGACCGACAGGAAGCTTAACCAAGCCCATGCGATCAAACTCACGACAATGACCATTGGCACTGTGAATGCCCAGTCCAGTTTCTTCAACATACTACATACCTCTAAAACACTTATTTTCAGATAGCATAAAAGAAACCCACTCCTCTGACAAGTCAAAGGAGTAGAGTTGTAGTATGGTAAACGGGAGGACGAAACTTAGCCGAAAAATACCACAGAGAGGAAACTAAACCATGACCACAAAATCAGAGCGATCACGATGGCTGCTGGTAAACCGTAATCAAAGGTAAGCATTTCTTTCAGTTTCATAAGTTTCCGCCTCGGGTCAACAATTAAAATATGGCGGTAGTATGCCGGAGACGATAGCTTAGGAAATTGACATGGCTCAATATGCGGGTGGGTCAAATGCAATACCACGTTAATATGTGTTGGTTACTTGATTTATGTCAGGAATTTGCCATGATGCACAACGTGACAGAAAGCGGCTTTTTTCATTAGTGTTTTCATACGGTTGTCATCAATCGTATGCAAACTAGCGAATTTTAGCTGATTGCAGAAGTTTGTCGCTCATAGAGGAGTTTGACATGGTGAAGTTGAGCCAGCTCATCCTGCGAACCGATGTCAGTGGAATGCCGTTAGAGTGGATTCATTACCAAACAGCGGTCAAGTTGTATTACAGCGATCAGGTGGCTTATAGCTGTGGGTCGCGTATTTTGTCCATTCGTGGGGGCTATAACGCAAAGACGGGTAAACGCAGTCGCATCGATCTTAATTCTATTATTGCCACCTATGGTAATAAACAGCTCTTAATGGAGTCTTACATTCCTCCGCTAAATAATCCCACCTTATTTCGTCGCGATGATCATTTGTGTTTGTATTGTGGCGAACATTTTCCATACCAAGCATTATCGCGTGATCACGTTCATCCTTTGGTAAAAGGGGGGCGCGATGTATGGACAAATGTGGTAACGGCCTGTAAATCCTGCAATAGCCTAAAAGGTGGTAGGACTCCTGAGGAGGCACGAATGCCATTACTGGCTGTGCCATTTCAGCCGACATTCGTCGAATACATTTATTTGCAAGGCAGGAATATTTTGGCTGACCAAATGGAATTTTTAAGTGCCCATTTCCCAAGGAGTAGTAAATTGCGCGAACGTTGCCAGTAATCGCTCCTTCTGAAGCGAAATGGGTCTGCTATAGTTAGGCAAAGTCTGCCAAGGAGTGTACTTATGCCAGCATCGCCGAGTTCATTTTGGAGTCGTGTTTTCCCGTGGTTGCGTCGTTCAAACTCAACCCCAACCACCGCGCCTCAAACACCGCCGTCATCCGTAGTGACGGATACCCCCGCTGTTAGCCCTGTTACACCCAATACGCCAGCAGACGTGACAGATACTCCAACGCCAGCAACGACCGCGCCAATAACCCCTAGTGTTCCCGTACCTGCTGTTCCTAGTGCGCCGGAGGTTTTGAGCGCATCAGTTTTGCCAACGGAAGGGGTGAATTTGGGGTTTACACGTTTGTGGCAAAATCATCCCGCTATTAAGGATGATGATATTTTTCCATGCAAGGACGCAGCAGGGAACGCTAATTTCGGCAATCAGTGCGCAATCATGATGGGAACATGCCTGCTACGCAGTGGTTTGCTGCACGGTTATGATAAAAGCATGTGTTGGTATCGTGGGCATCAGGGGCATACATTGCGGGCGCGGGAACTAGCGGATTGGATGCGGCGGCATCCTGAGCGATTTGGACGGGTTGAAGTGCGTAAAAATATAACGTGGGGAGCATTCAAAGGGCGAACAGGTTTCGTGTGTTTTCACAATTTTTGGGGCGAAGGTAATCAAGGCGACCATATTGATTTGTGGGATGGCACGGGATTAGTGCGTCGCTTGGATGATGCGAGTCTGGAAGGTGCTGGCATGGCTCATGGCAGTTTGGATTATTTTGAACGTGCCGAGGAGGTCTGGTTTTGGCCAATCTATTAACGCATTTGCGCTGTCATTGCCCGCATGGTGTGGTCGTGCAGGCTCTTGTGGTGTGCGCGTTACTGAGTGCTTGTGATGACCAAACAACGCCGCCACAGAACCAGCCATTATCTTTGCCAGAGCGCACCAATACGCCACACGTTTCTGATCAGGTGACAGTCGCAGGCAAGGTACTGGCCTTGTGGGATGATGGGGGGGGATGCAAATTACAGGTGGGGAAAGCAGCACCAACCACTTGGTTAAAACCCATGTCGCCCTGTTACTTTGTGAAATCACCGGGGACAAATCAGGTGCAAGTTTATCAACATGACAAAAGCACAACGATTATCGCTGTGGTGGGTACACCCGCAAAGGGTGAGCGATGTGGGCAGGAAGTGCAAGGGTTGGTGATGAATGCCAAGGGTATTCACCCATCCACTTACGTTGCTCAAGGCAGTGTGTATTGTGCGGGTCAAGGTTTATACAACTTCCAATACAACTTATTTGCCAAAGAAGCGGCACACTGAGTCACAACAGGGGAGGTTAGTCACCTTCCACCACGAAACTGTCCTCGAATAGGCCTTGTTCGGGGTAGCGATTGCGTAAGCGTTCACGGAGCTTGTCTGCTTGATGACGGTTTTTGTAAGACCCAACCCGCAGTTTAAGCAGCAAACCTTGGGCGGTGTTTAGGCTGACCAAATACGCATCGAACCCATCATGTTGCAAGGCATCGCGCCACGCATATAATTGGCGTGAATCGTAGCCTGCCGCAACCTGTACGGCAAAGCGTCCGGTTTCGGTGTACTGGGTATCTTCTTTAGGGCGAGTGACTTTGTGGCTGTCCTCATCCGCATCACGAGTAGCAGCATGACGTGCGTGTGGTTCGTCGTCTTGTGTGTTAGTCGCAAAACGAAAGGATTCGCTTTGTTCTTGCAGCCACACTTTGGTGTCTTGTGACCATTCACGGAAATGTTGGAGTTTACCCATCTTATACAAAACCACTAAACTGACCACAATAGCAACAATCAGCAAAGAGTGTAGCAGCCTGAAAATGAAACCTTTTTGTTGAGAAAGGGAACTTGATGACGGGTGATGCAGATTCTTCACAGAAACCTCAGCTACTCATGGTTGTCACGAAACTATAGACAAAAAGATTTGGAAATCATACGCATGAAAAAGTTAATTTTTTCCTTTTTATTAGGCGCAATCGGGTTGCTGAGTGTAAGTGCTTGGGCGGGTGAAAGCTATCGTGTGGATGTTTCGACCACTTTAACGGTACGTTCTTCACCTGAGTCTACAGCCAGTGCCATCGGCAGTTTGAACCGCCATGCCACCGTTGATGTACAGCGTTTTGTGGGCAGTACCCAAAGTGTTGCAGGGCGTAGCGGGCGTTGGGCTGCAATCGCCTATCGTGGTAGTACGGGCTATGTTTTTGGCGGATTTTTACAGGCTGTCACGGGGGAAGAAACTACCTCTGAGCCGCGAGAGAGCACGCCACGCGGTCAGACGCACGCTTCGGTATTAGCTTACTTGCAGGATAAGTACCCGCGTTATTACGATAACGGCGTATTTCTAGTCGATGATAGTGACCAACGCATGTATTGGTATAAAGATGGTGAGTTAATCAACACTTACCGCATTTCCACCGCCGCTAAAGGTCTGGGTTCAAAGCCTGAAAGTAATCAAACCCCTGCGGGTGCGCATCGCATTGCCAGTAAAATCGGCAGAACCGCACCGCGTGGGATGGTATTCGACAAACTGACCCCGACGGGAGAAATTGCCAAAATTTATACCAAACCACAGTACGGTGTAAAAGCATTAGTCTTGTCACGCATTCTGCGTTTGGACGGTTTGGAAGTCGGCAAAAATAAAGGCGGTAGTGTGGATACCTTCAATCGCTCTATTTATTTCCACGGCACGAACAAAGAAGGCAATTTAGGAAAACGTGCATCTCATGGTTGTATTCGCATGAATAACGATGAAATTATCGACCTATTTAGCCGTGTAGAAGTGGATACCTTGGTGTATATCCAGCCTTAAATGCAGAAAACGATTTGTTCGCCATCCACAGCCAGCACCGCAATGCTATCCGGCGAATGGACGTAAGTTTGCAAATAAATCGTGGTTCATGGTTGGGTCTCGCTCATGGGGATTTTTGTCTTTTTAACGCCGCGTTGATTATGATTAAGCAGCATA
>CAZEQX010000047.1:0-16290 GCA_964514635.1 uncultured Thiothrix sp. | reverse complement strand
TACCGGCCTGTCACGCCGGGGGTCGCGGGTTCGAGTCCCGTCCGCTCCGCCAATCTTTCCTCTTTTTCTCTTCCCCCTTCTTGCTGTATGATGCACCTTCGCGCTGCTGGGGCGTGCGTAATACTTATCCGATTTTTCAACACATTGACAAAAACCAACAAAGATCATGCTGCAAACGATTCATGATAAGGCTAGAGGCTGGATTGCTTACGCTATCGTCGGTCTCATCACCATTCCATTCGCACTTTTTGGCATCAATCAGTATTTTGATGGTGGCGGTAAGTTAGTCGCTGCCACAGTGAATGGCGAAGAAATTCCAGTGCAAGCTGTTCAAGATGCGCTATTACGCATGAAGCAGCAATTTGGTGGAAAGTTACCACCGGGCATGGATGACGCTGCATTCAAACAAATGGTGCTGGATTCCGTCATTAACCAAACTTTGATGCAACAAAAAATCAAAGAGGGTGGCTACCGAGCGAGCAACCAAGAAGTGGCGGAGGCCATCGCGGGAATCGCTATGTTCCAAAAAGATGGCAAGTTCGATAAAGCCACTTATGAAAATATGCTGAAAATGCAGCGGCGTGATGCGGCTGAATTTGAAAGTTTGGTGCGTGGTGATTTATCTAACCAGCAGTTGCGGGATGCCGTAACACAAACGGCATTTGTGCCGAAAACAGAAGCTGAACTTTACCAATCTTTGCGTAATCAACAGCGTGAATTGGAAATCTTTACCTTAAAAACGGCTGATTTTCAGGCACAAGCACAAGTGTCGGATGCCGACATCAGTCAATATTACGAGCAAAATAAAGCGAACTTCATGACTGATGAAAAAGTGAAGTTGGCTTATTTAGAATTAAAACATGATGATTTGGCTGCTAAAGTGACAGTTGATGCTGCTGCTTTGCAAAAATGGTTTGATGATAATGCTGACCATTATGTTCAACCTGAAACGCGCATGGTGAGCCATATTTTGGTGAACGTGGCTGATCCTGCAAAAGATGCCGAGGCTAAAAAGCGCATTGATGCTTTGTATGCAGATTTGCAGGCAAACAAACGTACCTTTGAAGACATGGCCAAAACCGATTCTGATGATAAAACAGCCGCTGAAAAAGGTGGTAGTTTGGGTTCGGTGGTTGCGGGTGATTGGGGGCCAGAATTTGAGAAGGCGGTATTTGCGTTAAAAGCGGGTGAAACTTCTAAGCCTGTGAAAACCGAATCTGGTTATGAAATTATTCGTGTGACAGAGATTAAACCGTCGGTTGCAAAAACATACGAGCAGGCTCGCGCTGATGTCGAGGCAGATTACCGTAAAGATCAAGCAGATAAGCTGTTTACGGATAAGGCTGATCAAATGCAAAAATTGGCGTATGAGAATGAAGGTTCATTAGACCCAGTGGCAAAAGCGGTGGGTTTGAGTGTGCAACAGTCGGACTGGGTGACGCGCGTGCAGGGTCAGGGTTTGGCAATGAGCCAAAAAGTTCGTGATATTGCATTCAGCGAAGATGTCTTAAAAGGCAAAAATTCTGATTTGCTGGAAGTGAATGAAGGTCATGCGGCGGTTGTGCGCGTGGTCAATCATGAAAATGCTAAGCAAAAGCCTTTGGACGAAGTGAAAGATCAAATCCGCACGGCGTTGTTGGCGCAAAAAGCGCGTGAGTTAGTGGCGCAAAAAGGTGAGGCGACGTTGAAAGCGTTGCAGGCAAAACAAGCTTGGGCAGCGTTGGCGGAAACCAGTGCAGGTGCGGAAACTGCTGTGCAGAAAACGGGGCTGATTGGGCGTAGTGACGCAAAAGCTGCTCCAGAAGTATTGGCAAAGGCATTTGCACTACCACAGCCAGCGGCGGGTAAAAGTAGTTGGGGTGGCGTTGCTTTGGGCAATGGTGATTACGCTTTGTTTGCGGTGAAAGCTGTAAAAGCGGGTGATAGCAAGGTTGACGCTAGTGCCAGTGATATTTATGCGCAAAGTGTGGCGATGCGTGAATTAGCGGCAATGATGAAAGCTTGGCGTGAAGCGGCAACTGTAGAAACGCATCCTGAAAATTTGTAAGTCATTAGTTAGATGAAAGTTCATTTAAAAGCATTAGGGTGTCGCCTCAACGAGGCTGAATTGGAACAGTGGTCACAACAATTCCGTGCGGCTGGGCATCAAATTGTGCCTAGCGTGCCGGATGCAGATGTGTTAGTGCTGAATACTTGTGCTGTTACTAACGATGCTTCGGGGAAATCACGGCGGTTAATGCACCGTTTGTACCGTGAAAATCCCGAAGCGCGTTTGGTAGTGAGCGGGTGTTATGCGACTTTGCAGGCGCAAGAGGTCGCGCAAACGTTGGGTGTGGATCTGGTTGTACCGAATGCGGAAAAAGACCAATTACCACAAAAGGTCATGCAGGCATTTGAGTTGCCTGTCATGCCAGAAATGGCAACCGAACCAGGGGAAACGCCACTATTTTTGCGTGGGCGACACCGTGCTTTTATCAAAATTCAGGATGGCTGTCGTTACCGTTGTACTTTTTGCATTGTCACGGTTGCGCGTGGCGATGAACGCAGCCGTACCGAAGTCGATATTATTCAAGAAATCAATCAATTGTCAGCGCAAGGGGTTCAGGAAATTGTCCTCACGGGCGTACATGTTGGTGGTTACGGTAGTGATATTGGCAGTTCGTTGTATGCGTTGGTTAAGCGGATTTTGCAGGAGACGGATATTCCCCGTATTCGCTTTGCGTCTGTCGAACCGTGGGATTTGCCAGATGATTTTTTTGCGTTGTTTAGCAATCCACGTTTGATGCCACACATGCACTTACCATTGCAAAGTGGTGCGGATGCAGTCTTACGACGCATGGCAAGACGTTGTAAAACCACGGAATTTGCACAGCTAGTCCACGCAGCACGTCAAGCCGTGCCGAGCTTTAACGTCACTACGGATATTATTGTCGGTTTCCCCGGTGAAACGGATGCGGAATGGGAAGAAACCTTGGCTTATGTCGAAACCATTGGTTTTGGGCACATGCACATTTTCACTTATTCAGCGCGTGAAGGGACGAAAGCAGCACGTTTACCCGACCCTGTGTCGGAAATGGTGAAAAAACAACGTAGCCAAGTCTTACATGTGGTCGGTGAGCGCATGAAACAAGCATGGTTACAGCAACAAGTTGGGCAGACTGTTCCTGTGCTGTGGGAATATGGTCGTGCGGACGCGCAACACACAGGGCAAACCTTGTACACAGGCTACACGCCGAATTATTGCAAAGTGACATTGAGTGTGGCAGAACATCAACGGCTGGAAAATCAGGTACTTTCCACTACACTCATGGCGGTGGACAGTGCTAATGGTCTGTTGTGTGGGAGTGTGCAATAAAATGTGGCAAGTCATGACAAAAACGCATAAACGCTGGCGTAATGGGTGGTGGGTGTTGTTATTGTCATTACTGGTGAATACTTCGGGTTGTATTTTTTCCTCAGAATCGCAGCAAGTGCGTAGCGTCACGGATGCGTTTTGGCAGGCTGTTTTGCAGGGTGATTCGGCAAAAGCTAATGCATTGACAACGGCTAGTAGCTTGGCATTTTTGCAGGTGCTGGCGAATAAGCGCATTGTAGTGCAGCGTTTTGAGTCGGGAGAAATTCAGATCACCGACAATCATGCTGAAGTCGCTACGGTGTTGTACAGCGGTGAAAAGGGCGATGTGGTGATTCCTTTGCGCACGGTGTTGGTACTGGAGGCGCACGGTTGGCAAGTCGATGTGCAGAAAACGTTAGGTTCGATGGTTGGTGGGGCGATGGGAGCAGTGGTCGAACAGTTGAACACTTTTATGCACAATGATCTGAAAGCGGTTGATGGAAACTTATCCGCAGATGTTACCCAGTTAAAAGATACCCTCAAACAAGAACTGGAGCAATTACAGCAACAGTTGCAATCGCCTGCCATGACCAATATGCCGTCGAAGCCTTAGTTATTTTTATTGATAAGATGTATTTTTGAGCAAAAAGGCTAGTAAAAAGACTAGCTTTTTGCGTTTTTATTGCATTGTATAGGCATTACGTTTTATAAGTGGATTCAGGTGTCGAGGTGATATTGGTATCCCAAGATCAGCCTAATGGATGTATGGATTGGCTTGCTGGTTTCTTGAGCATGTTTCCTTATAAAAGTAAAAAGTACCTTTTTGTCAGTTAGTTAGTGGCCTGCTTAGGAATGAGCGTGTTAGGGTCAGCGCAGATAACAGCAATGTTTTATGCCATACAGTAATTGTATGTGATTGTGACAGACAGTGAATCAGGTGCTTTCTCATGCCGAAGTTAGTCATTAAAAATGAACTGCCACCACCCTCCGCGCAGGATCGATTTATCAATGTGCTGCAAAATGTATTATTTGTTTTTTTGATTGCCATCGCCGTAATCGCCATCGGGTATTTTTATTTTTTCCGCACGCCAGACGCGCCACCGCCGTCAACACAACTGCATACACAGACGGCGGTTGCACCCAATGATGTAACGTTACCCGATGACTTTTGCCCGTTATTTGGCCCTAATGCAGGCGAGTGTAAGAAAACGGATAAATGATACTTCATTCCATTGTGAGAATGGTTTGCCATTCGGTATCGCTAACGGGCATAACCGATAAGCGACTGCCTTTTTGAACCAGGGGCATGTTTTGCAGGGCAGTTTGAGTGCGTAGTTGGGCTAGGCTAATGGGGCGTTTGAGTTTGCGGGTAAATTCTACATCGACTCGATACCAGCGTGGTTTGTCGTTGGTGTGCTTGGGGTCGTAATAGGGGGATTCGGGGTTCATGGCACTGTCGTCGGGATAACCCGCCCGCACCACCTGCGCAATCCCCACAATGCTGGGAACGTCGCAATTAGAGTGGTAAAAGAATACTGCATCACCTACCTGCATTTGGTCACGCAACATGTTACGCGCTTGATAATTGCGCACACCATCCCACGGTTCTGCGCCCACTCGCGCCAGATCATCAATGCTGAATACATCCGGTTCGGATTTCATTAACCAATACGCCATTGTTTGCTCGCTATGCTTTTTCAGGGGTGATTTGACAGACGCTGTAATGTCCGTCGGCTTGTGCTAGTTGTTGTTGTAGCCACGGTAATACGTCGCGCATTTGTTGTGCCAAGGTCCACGGCGGATTAAGGATAAACAAGCCGCTGCCTGTCATGCCTAAACCATCGTGGTCGGCACTGATGCACAGTTCGATTTGTAAAATGTCAGGAATGCTGCTGGTTTGTAGCTCGCGTACCATTGTGTTGATGCGTTGGCGATTGATTACTGGATACCACAATAAATAAGTACCGTTGGCGAGGCGTTTGTGTGCTTTGCTTAAGGTTGAGATGACATCGTGATAATCGCTTTTTAGTTCGTAAGATGGGTCAATCAGTGTGACAGCGCGGCGAGTCAGCGGTGGTAATAAACTGATTAAACCTTTCAAGCCGTCTTGTTGGTTAATGTGGGCGCGTTTGTTGCGTTGGAAGTTTTCGCGCAAATGTTGCGTGTCACTGGGGTGCAATTCAAACAAATACAGTGAATCTTGAGCGCGTAAGCATTGCGCGGCTAACCACGGTGAGCCGGGGTAATGCAGCAGTTTTTGGGCAGGGTTTAATTGCTGCACCAAGGTGAGGTAGTGTTCCAAGGCTGCTGGCGGTTGTGGGGCTTGTAAGATGGTTTGGATACCGTGGAGGTATTCGCGGGTTTTTTGCGCTTCGTTGCTGTGTAAAGCATACACGCCCGCGCCCGAATGCGTATCGATATACCAAAAGGGTTTGTCTTTTTGGCAGTAATAGTCCAGCGTCAATACCAGCGTAATGTGCTTTAGCACATCGGCGTGATTGCCTGCATGAAAAGCATGGCGATAACTGAGCAAAGCGGCTCTCCTCAATGGGTTCGTGACAAGAGGAGGACTTTAGCAAGACGCGCTACGCCCTTCCACCGCTTTTGTGGCGAAAGTATTGTAAGCCGGATTCGGTAACAATGGCATCCAAGGCTACATCCCACGGTTGACGTATCAAGCCATTAACTTGTTGAAAGGCAAAGGCATAACCGACCAATAATGGACGTTGCCGATACGGTTTTGCAAGGCGTTTGAAGGCAAACGTGCGGTCATAAAACCCGCCACCCATGCCCATGCGTGTGCCTGTTGCATCAAAACCGAGCAATGGTGTGATGATTAAATCCAGTGCGCGGGCGGTGCGTTGTTGGTGGTAGTGCGCGAATGGTTCAGGAATCCGAAAGCGGTTTTGCCGAAACCGAGTCTGCTCATCCCAACGCACGAACCACAAAGCACCACGCCGACACGGGGCAAGCACAGGCAAATAAAAGCGTTGATGGGGTAGGGCGTATTGTCGCAGTTTTCTTGGGTCAGCTTCGCCGCGCACGGGTAAATACAAAGCAATGTGTCGTGCTTTGCACCACAGGCTAGAGCGTTGTAAATGTTGTACCATGCGTGCTGATAATGCTCGCTGTTGCTTGACCGACTGGGTGGCGCGTTGGCGGCGTAATTGCTGGCGCAGTTGCCGTGTGGGTGAAACCTGATGAACTGTTGTGGGTGTCATGGGGTTGGTGTGTTGTCCCATTCTTCGGTATGGCCTTCAATGCGTACAATGAACTGTAGATCAGCTTCGCCAATATGTAATTCATCGCCTGGGTGTAGATTGCGCACAGTGCGTTGTTGTTGCGGAGCAGTTTCGTGGGCAATATAGCCATTGCTGGTGTATTCGACCTGTAAAAAGCCGATGTCGTCATTGCCCAATACGATTTTAGTCTGATGTAGTGGGATGTAATGTCCGGCTTTGCGTCCGTTTAAGACTTTTAACCACGCATTGCATTGCTTATCCAATAAACGTGGGTGCACACTAATGCGGCGTATTTGGGATTCTACGCCGTGTGTGGTTTGGAAAAAGATATGGTATTTTCCCAAACCGATAACATCGCCATCTTCCAGTAAGTAGCGTTCGACTGGTTGGTGATTGACATAAGTACCATTTGTGCTGTTCAAGTCTTCCAAAAAGCAATCATCGCGCACAACCTTAATGTGTGCATGGTTGGTGCTGATGGTTCTGTCTGGTAAATGAATATCGCTTTTGGGATGTCGCCCGAGTGTAATGGTTGTGCCTTTGATTTCTAAACGCTTGATGATCTGCTTTTCCAACATTACCACCAGTTGAGTCATGACTTAAGCACCTACTTGTTTGAGAGTGTGATTATTATTATTTGCCGTGCGTAGGGTGTTGGCATACTGTACGGAATGCTTAGCTTTTTTGTTTGAACCGACGCGCACGGATACCAGTTGATTATACCGTTTACTTGGGACTTCGCATACCCTAGTTACGTCGGGGCAATATGCCGACCCGCAATTATTCGCTATACTTAGCCCCAGTTGCTATGCAGATTAAATGGGTCGTTCTGGGAAAAAATGCTTTAATGGTCATTATCTTTTCGTATGAGTGCGCCCGAATATAATATGTACCTCTCTCGTAAACAAGGAAAAATCGCTAAGCGTGACTGCCACAACCCTTTCAATCCCTGATGGTATGCTTGCCTGTCGACAGTGGTATGCGGGGCCTCATGGGCAAAGTACCTTGGAGCGTGTGCAAACCATTGTGGCGCATTTAACCACCGATATTTTTGGTTACTACGCGCTAGAAATGGGAGCTTTGGCGGGGAAGTACCGTCTATTGCAGGATTCGCGCATTGCCAGCCAATTCACCGTAGGGGCGGTGCTAGGTGAGACCAACCATCTTTTAGCTGTTCCCGAACAACTACCTATCGCCTTTAATAATATCGATTTGGTTATTGCCAGCCATGTTTTAGACTGCACAAAACACCCTCACCAAGTTTTGCGAGAAATTGAGCGCGTTCTTGTTCCCGAAGGGCATTGCATTCTTATTGGTTTCAATCCTTTTAGCTGGTGTGGTTTGCGCCAACGGTTGCCCTGGTGGAATAAGCCAGCTACCCCGTATCATTCTTATAGCACCTTCCGGGTGCGGGATTGGTTGAGCGTATTGGGGTTTGAGGTATTAGCAACGGTATCAGCACACCGTCTACCTAACCATAAACCTAGCAATGTGGTGATAGGGCAATCTTGGGGGCGTTGGCGTGAACAAACGCATTTGACCTTAGGGAGTGTGTACATTATTCACGCACAGAAAAAAGTCTCAAACATGACACCCTTATTAAGTTCACGCAAAAGTATCAACGTATTACGCCCTAAAATGATTGTTAATTCTGGCGCGGGGCGCGTCACCGAACAGGAGCGACAACATGCCGACTGCGAATAACGTTGTCGAAATATTCACGGATGGCGCGTGTCGGGGCAATCCTGGTGCAGGCGGTTGGGGAGTGTTACTGCGTTACAACGGGCATGAAAAAGAACTGTACGGCTACGCACCTGATACCACCAATAATCAGATGGAACTGATGGCGGCGATTCGTGGTTTGGAAGCCTTATCGCGTCCATGCAGCGTAGCGATCACTACGGATTCGCAATACGTCAAACAAGGCATTACTGAATGGATTCACGGCTGGAAACGCAAAAACTGGCGAACAGCCGCTGGAAAACCCGTGAAAAATGTCGAATTGTGGCAGCGTTTAGATGCTGCTGTCGCCGCGCACCAAATCACTTGGCACTGGGTAAAAGGGCACAGCGGACACGATGAAAACGAACGGGTCGACCAACTGGCTAATCGCGCTATCGATGAACGTAAAACCGACTAATCAATGGGTTAATAGATGACACGCCAAATCATTCTTGATACGGAAACCACGGGTTTAGAACCTAAAGAAGGGCATCGGTTAATTGAAATCGGTTGTGTGGAAATGATTAACCGTCGTTTGACAGGCAATAATTTTCACTATTATTTGCAGCCAGACCGTGAAATTGATGCCGAAGCGATGCAGGTACACGGTATCACTAACGAATACCTCGTGGGTAAGCCGCGCTTTCCTGAAATTGCCCCTGCTTTGCTCGATTATCTGAATGGGGCAGAGTTGATTATTCATAATGCCCCCTTTGATATTGGCTTTATTAATCACGAATTACGTCTGATTGAGCCAACGCACGCGCCAATCACAGATTACTGTTCTGTCACGGATACGCTGGTGATGGCACGGCAAATGTTTCCAGGGCAGCGAGCCAGTTTGGATGCGTTGTGTAAGCGTTATGAAATCAATAACTCGCACCGCACATTGCATGGCGCATTATTAGACGCAGAAATTCTGGCTGATGTTTACCTCGCCATGACAGGGGGGCAAGTGAGTTTATTATTAGGCGGGGAAGACGACGGAAAAGGCAGTGATGCAGGCGGAAGCGGTATCCGCCGCGTGAGTGCGGATGTCAGTCGCTTGCGTGTGATTGCGGCTAACCCCGAAGAACTAGCCGCGCATGACGAACGCTTGGCTGCTATTACCAAATCCGCTGGTAAGTGTTTGTGGACGGCTTAAAAGTTGAAGGTCGCGCCGACGTACAATAAGTCGGTGTCGGTTTTGACACTGCGTAAGTCATCGTAGTTCTTGTTTTCATCGAGATGCAGGAATTGATCCCCCTTACCAACGTTGTAGTAGCGATCCCACCCTGCACGCACGCTCCAGTTGTCCGTCAGTTCGTGTTCGACCCCAACGCCGACGGTGGGGCTGATGCCATTGTCCGTGGTTTTGTAGGTTTCGTGTACATCATCGAGATTTTTGTAATCCATTTTGTTTTTATTTTGCCAAGCAAACGCCCCAGCTTTACCAAATACAGAGGTTTTGCCATTGGCAAAATGATGGCTGGCTTTGGCACTGATTCCAATGCCGTGAGTTTTCTGACGTGCATGGGCGGTTTCAGTGCGCCCGTCCGTTGTTGGACGATTCATGTTTAAATCGTAGGTATTACCCAAATCCGTGTACTCACCTTCGATAGCGAGATTTCGTGTGATATTGACCCCGCCATAAACCTTGTGAGCAGTATTTTTCTTGTCCATGTCAAATTCTGAACCAGCGCATTCAGGACAGAATTGCTCATCAGAACCGTCATTACTGGCTGAACCAATTCCTGCACCCACATAAAAAGGTGATAACCCCGCGTGTGCCATGCCTGACCCTAATAAAGCGGTAAGACCTACATTGACAACAAGTAATTTTTTCATCGGCCTGAATCCTTAGAAATGAGTAAGTTATAAAACGGACATCCTTCCTCTGTTATTTTAGAACTGTGGGTTCGCTTGCGGGGTTTTGAGGTGGGATAGGCGGTAATGCCTTACCGATAGTCGGGGGCAGCTCGTGAAAGTTGCCCCGCATTTTGTGCAATAACCGTGAAGCTTAAAAGCTGGCAGCTAATTGGCGGGCTGAACCAAAATCGGTTTTACCACTGCCCAGTTTGGGGATTTCCGCCAAACTGCGAATGGTGGCAGGGATCATTAATGGATTCATGCCGCCGTCAATTAGTTGGCGTTTTAACACGGCTTCATCGTGTGTTCCGGCGATCAATAACACGATTTTCTCGCCTTTTTTATCGTCGGGTAAATTGACCGCGACCAGTTCTAATTCGGGATTCCCAACGATTTGGCGGATTTGCTGTTCCACCGCTGAGAGGCTGACCATTTCGCCACCGAGTTTGGCAAAGCGTGAGTAACGGTCAACAATGGTTAAGAAACCATCTTCGTCGACATGTCCTTTGTCGCCTGTTTTGTACCAGCGTTGTCCGTCGAGTTCGGCGATGACTTGTGCGGTTTTGTCGGGGTTATTGAGGTAGCCTTTCATGACTTGTGGGCCACCAATCAGGATTAAACCATCCGTACCTGTGGGTAAATTTTCCAACGTTACGGGGTCAACAATGCGAAAACTTGTGCCGGGTAATGGCATTCCGACTGTGCCTTCTTTGCCGCCGATTTGTACTTTCCAGTAGCGGTTATCGAGGTGATCCGGCAGGTTGACGCTGGCAACGGGGGAGGTTTCGGTTGCGCCATAACCTTCCAAAATGCGTTTGCCAAAGCGTTCCAAGAACAAGCGGCGCACTTCGGGGGCGAGTTTTTCTGCGCCTGCCACCACATAGCGTAAGGATTGGAACATTAACGGGTGTACGCGGGTATTTTTGGCATATAAACGTAAGAATGTGCCTGTACCAAACAAAACGGTAGCTTTGTAACGCGCCACACCTTTGGCAATGTTGACCGCATCGGTGGGGTCTGGGTGGCAAACGATGGGAATACCTTCCGCCATTGGCATGAGTGTGCTGGCGAGCAAACCAAACGCATGGAAGGTGGGTAATGTGCCCATCATGACATCGTTTTCTAACATATTGAGCGCGTCAGCAATTTGGTGGGCATTCGCGGCAAGATTGCGATGGGATAATTCCACGCCTTTGGGTGAGCCTTCACTACCACTGGAAAATAAAATCGCGGCAGTTTGATCCATGTTAATGCGTGGCATGTGTAACCAACGTAACACTCCCGTCCGTAATACTTTTACCCATAATAATGTCCACACGAATTGGTATTTAGGAATTGCGGCTTTTAAATCTTCCATCATTAGTAAACGGGTATTCGGTAACGTTGTGGAAATATCAATACCACGTTCCTTTAATTTATCGAGAAAGCGTTTGGATGTGTAAATGGTTTGAATATTGGCTTGTTGCACGGAACTTTGTAAGGCTTCACGGCTGGCGGTGTAATTTAAATTCACCACGGTTTTACCCAAACTCAAAACCGCCATATTCGCAATTGCTCCGCCAGAACTGGTGGGTAACAATATCCCAATGTTTTGTTCGGGGCTGTGTTTTTTAATTAAGGCAGCAAAACGAAACACGGCTGCCATAAAACGATGGTGGTTTAAGGGTTCACCCATGACATCCGCTGCTGCCATGCGTGTGCCCAAACGTTTCGCCGAACGCAGCCAATTATAGGGAATCGGGTCAATCATTTGTGTGAAGGCTTCCCACGCGGCAAACGATAAATCAAAAACGTGTTGTTTTAACTCATTAGCGTGGGTGGTGCTCGGCAATGGTTTGCCAAATGAAACAACTATATCGCGTTTGAATCCGGTTTGGCGGCTTTCGCGTAAAAATGTACTGGAACGCGAAAAGCGACTCCCCCATAAACCGTGCAGGTAAAAGGGAATAATCTGCGCGTCGGTATCACGAATCGCCCGTTCATAACCGCGTTTAAAATCCGCCATTTGTCCGGTGCGGGTAATTGCCCCTTCAGGGAATAAACACACAGCACCGCCTGACTTTAAAATAGCAGTAACTCGTTCCAATGATTCTGCACTGGCAGAACTGCTAATCGGCACAACGCCAGCCCAATCCAATGCCCAACGCCAATACCAACGGTCGTAATAATTCTTTTCAATCACAAAATGCAATTGACGTGGGCAAGCTAATTGCACCAATGCCCAGTCAATAAAACTCATGTGATTACCTAAGACTAATAGTCCCCCTGTTGTAGGAATGTGTTGTGCGCCTAGCACGTTTAGGCGGTAACGAGTGCGGAATAACCAACCTAAGCTGAAGCGAATTGCCCACAGCGGGATATAACCTATCAAGTAGAGACATTGCGTAACCCACGATGGCTGGGTGCGTGTTGACTGTGACATAAAAAACTCCTCAAAACGACATTGTTGTTATGTGTTCGGAGGATATGAATTTTTAGGACTTTTACACAAGTAAAAACCGAAAAGTAGTGTAATAGGCTACCTTAAGTAGTCGTCTAACGTAAAAAGTCGTATAACTCACTGATGCTGATGGACAATCCCACGGATTCCAGTTGGAAAGTTTGCCCAGCGGTGAAATATTCCAATGCCCAATCGGTACGGCGGCGGTAAATTTCTACTAACGGTGAGTCTTGGGCGCACAGCACGTATTCCTGCAAACTGGGCAACAAGCGGTAGCCAGTGAGTTTTTCATTGCGATCCGTGCGGGCGGTGCTGTTGGAAAGCACCTCGATAATCAAGCACGGTGCGGTGTTGTAGTGGTTATCGGTTTCTTCTTCGCAAGTGACTTGTACATCTGGGTAGTAAAAGCGCGTGTCATTCAGGGTTTGAATCGCCACTTTCATGTCCGATTGAAACACTTGGCAGCGGCTACCTTTCAAGTGGTTAAAAAGTGAGGCAGCGATATTCATGCAGACACGATTATGGTTACGGCTTGCACCCGCCATCATGTAAACCTGCCCATTGATGTATTCGCATTTTTCAGCGTGATCAGCGCGGTCATTTTCGTAAAATAGGTATTCTTCTGGCGAAATGTAAAGCGACTTGGGCAGTGCTCCCATTGCAGTATCTCCTTGGTGGTGTCCATGCAGTTTAGCAGTTGGTTAGGTTGACGCAAGCGCGTAACAGCATCGGTGTTGCCCTAAACGTTCTGCGGATGTTGGGCATTTCCACGCGGATGCAGGCATACTATGCGCCCTTGTAATTCATCCGTGAGTAGACGTGCATGTTTGAACGAATCCGCGAAGACATTCAGTGCATTTTTGCGCGTGATCCAGCGGCGCGTAATGTATTTGAAATTGTTACCACTTACCCCGGCGTACTGGCGATTGTGTTCCACCGTTTGGATCATTGGTTATGGTGTCAGGGCTTTAAGTGGTTAGCGCGAGTATTGTCGAATGTGGCGCGGTTATTTTCGGGCATTGAAATTCACCCTGGTGCAAAAATCGGGCGACGCTTTTTCATTGACCACGGCATGGGGGTGGTGATCGGGGAAACCGCAGAAATCGGTGACGATTGCACCTTGTATCACGGTGTTACCTTGGGTGGCACAAGTTGGCAAAAAGGCAAGCGTCACCCAACATTAGGCAATAATGTGGTGATCGGTGCGGGGGCGAAGGTATTAGGCCCTATCACGCTGCACGATGGTGCGCGGGTTGGCTCGAATGCCGTCGTGGTAAAAGACGTTCCGGTAGGGCTAACGGTAGTGGGTATTCCAGGGCGTATTGTCACACCCCGCACCGACACGGATAAACGCCGCGAAGAAATGGCAGAAAAACTCGGTTTCGACGCTTACGGTGCAGCACAAGACATGCCAGACCCTGTAGCCAATGCGGTGAATCGCATGTTGGATCACATTCAGTTGATGGATGAACGCATGGATAAACTGTGTGCAGAAGTGCAGCGTTTGGGCGGGCAGTTGGACGCAAAACCGTTGTCGGATTTACGCGCAGAGGATTTTAGCACATTGTGCAGTGCCGCAAAAAAATCCACTGAAAAGTCATAATACTTGACTGTATTTGTCAGGAATTGTTAGGATGGCGACAGCCTGAATGGAGAGCATGATCTATGAAACTGACAACTAAAGGTCGCTATGCTGTCACCGCTATGTTGGATTTAGCGTTGCACACCAGCGATAACCCTGTGTCTTTGGCGGAAATTTCCGAGCGGCAGGATATATCACTATCGTATTTAGAGCAACTCTTTGCCAAATTGCGTAAAGCAGGCTTGGTTGTCAGTATGCGCGGCCCCGGTGGTGGCTATCAGCTCAATGGTAGTGCTTCGGATATTGCAATTGCTGACATTATTAGCGCGGTAGATGAGCATGTGGATGCGACGCGCTGTGGTGGTATTGGCGACTGTCAGGACAATAAACGCTGCTTGACCCATGATTTGTGGATGGATTTAAGCAAACAGATTCGTGATTTTCTTTCCGAAATCACATTAGCTGATATGACAGCGAAAATGGATGTGCAGGAAACTGCTGCTCGCCAAAAAAAACGCATTGATTTCATGCCCCGCAGCCATTCGCATTGATGCTGGAAATGCCAAGAAAGCAGGATATTTTGTATGACCGACCGTAAACCCATTTACTTCGATTACGCTGCGACTACCCCTGTTGATCCGCGTGTCGCTGAAAAAATGATGCAATACCTCACGCCCGATGGCATGTTTGGTAATCCCGCTTCGCGCAGTCACCTTTTTGGCTGGCAGGCGGATGCTGCTGTTGAACATGCGCGTGAACAAGTCGCGGCATTGGTGAATGCTGACCCCAAAGAAATCGTGTGGACCAGTGGAGCAACCGAGTCCGATAACCTTGCCATCAAAGGTGCGGCGCACTTTAATGAGCGCAAAGGCAAGCACATTATTACCTGCAAAACCGAGCACAAAGCGGTATTGGATACTTGCCGCCAATTAGAACGTGAAGGTTTTGAAGTAACGTACCTTGACCCCGAACCCAATGGCTTATTGGATTTGGAAAAATTTAAAGCAGCGATTCGCCCCGATACCACAGTGGTTTCGATCATGCACGTTAATAATGAAACGGGTGTGATTCAAGACATTGCTACCATTGGCGAGATTTGCCGCGCGAACAAAATCGTATTCCATGTGGATGCGGCGCAAAGTGCGGGTAAAGTACCGATGGATTTGGAAACGCTGAAAGTCGATTTGATGAGCTTTTCCGCGCACAAAATTTACGGCCCGAAAGGTATCGGTGCGCTGTATGTCCGGCGTAAACCGCGTGTGCGTATCGAAGCACAAATGCACGGCGGTGGGCATGAACGTGGGATGCGTTCCGGCACATTGCCCACCCACCAAATTGTGGGCATGGGCGAAGCGTTCCAGATTGCGCAAGCCGAAATGCAGACCGAAACTGACCGCATTTTGATGCTGCGCAACCGTTTGTGGGACGGTTTGAAAGACATTGAAGAAGTCTACCTCAACGGCGATTTAGAGCAGCGTGTAGCGGGTATTCTGAATGTCAGTTTTAACTATGTGGAAGGCGAAAGCTTGATGATGTCGCTGAAAGATTTAGCCATGTCATCGGGTTCGGCGTGTACCAGTGCCAGCCTTGAACCTAGCTATGTGTTGCGAGCGTTGGGACGTAGTGATGAATTAGCACACAGTTCTTTGCGTTTGTCGATGGGGCGTTTTACCACGGTCGAAGAAGTCGACCACGCAATTGGGCGCATTCGTGCAGCGGTCGATAAATTGCGTGATCTTTCGCCTTTGTGGGAAATGTTCAAAGAAGGCATCGATTTAAGCAAGGTTGAATGGGTTTCGCATTGAGATTTGGAGGTGACAAACAATGGCTTACGGTGAAAAAGTTTTAGACCATTACGAAAATCCGCGTAATGTGGGTGCGTTGGATAAAAACGCGAAAAACGTCGGAACAGGTATGGTCGGTGCGCCCGCGTGTGGCGATGTTATGAAACTGCAAATTCAGGTGAATGAACAAGGCGTGATTGAAGATGCTAAGTTCAAAACCTACGGTTGTGGTTCAGCGATTGCGTCTTCGAGCTTGTTGACCGAATGGGTCAAAGGCAAGACTTTGGAAGAAGCTAAACAGATTAAGAACACCGACATTGCCGCAGAACTGGACTTGC
>CAZEQX010000046.1:0-16320 GCA_964514635.1 uncultured Thiothrix sp. | reverse complement strand
TCAGTCGCTTGTCAGCAAAAGGATGGAATAATAACGAAAATTGTGGCTGGATTCACCGCGTAGCACAAACTTTCATGTCATCGGTCATGTCAATGGGAACTAAATAATGTGATGCCGTATCAAACGCAGCATGATTGGGGGAACAGACGGTAAATGCGGGGGCGTACACGTCTGTAGAAAAACAAAACTGGGGCTAATTAACTATGACAACAGTAAAAGACTTGGGGGGAAAGCACCTGTGGCGTGCTTGCCTGTTGCTTTTGGGAATCTTGCATGGGGGTTCTGCACAAGCTTTCTACAATAGTTATTCCGCATTGGGCACAAATACCAATGAAATCCGTGAGGATGATTCCAGCGTGCCATTTGTGGATTTATTCAAAATCTCCCTGCCGTTTCGTGAAGCCAGCCCATTAACCAAAGGGGATGTGCAGTACGATGCGTATGGCTGGGTGTCGCGTTTGGGTGCTGATGCACAGGCAGGGACACGATTTTTGAGCAAATTACCCGCCAACACCATTCCGCAGGGGTATTACACGGTATTGTATGACGGTGAGGGTAAGCTCGAATACGGGAACGATGCGCGTTTGGTCGAACACACCGCAGGGCGCGATGTGATTATGATTGAAGCAGGTGCTGATAAGGAGCTGAATGCAACGCTGCTAATTAAAGCGACAAATCCGGCGAACTACCTTCGCAATATTCGGATTCTGCCGCAAGGTGGTATTTGTGCCAGCAATCCGTTTCAACGGGTACAAGGGGCAGGGCAATGCCGTGCTGGTGATTTCTGGCCGTTTGAGCGCGAATACAGCCGTATTATCTTTAATCCTGATTACCTAACCTACATGCGGGATTTCCGTGTGATTCGTTTCATGAACATGAGCGGCATTACGCGCAATCCCATGTACGCATGGGAAGACCGTGCCAGTATTGACCAAGCCACTTGGGGCGGGGCGGAAGGCATTCGTGGCGCACCAATGGAAGTCATGGTCGAATTAGCGAATCGTTTGCACGCCGACCCTTGGTTTTCCTTACCGCACGCAGCCAGTGATGATTTTGTCAGACGTTTTGCGGACTATGTGCGTGTCAATCTCGACCCGACCTTAAAAGTGTATGTGGAATACACCAATGAAGCGTGGAATGGCATTTTCACCCAGCACGCTTATGTGAAACAGCAAGGCGTGCGTTTGGGCTTAGACCCTGATCCGAATCAAGCCGCGTATAAATATTATTCGCAACGTTCGGTGGAAGTGTTCAAAATTTGGGAAGGCGTATTCGGTGGTAATAATCGCCTCGTGCGGGTATTGTCAGGATTAGTTGGCAGCACACCGATGACCAAAACGATTTTGTCGTATCGCGATGCGTATCGTTCAGCGGATGCTTACGCCGTTGCCCCGTATGTTTACGGTGATACCAATGCCTTACGTCAAGCGCGAACGGTTGATGATGTTTTCCGTATTATGGAAGACCCACGCTACCCGCATTCTCTGCCTAATGAATTGCTTTCCATTCGCAAACAAGCCGAAATGACCAAAGGCTTTGGTTTGGACTTACTGGCCTACGAAGGTGGGCAACATTTGGTGGATTGGAACACGCGCTCCGACAATGACCGCCTCAACCAGCTTTTCTACCAAGCCAATCGTGATGGGCGCATGGGAAATATCTACGCCAAGTTATTGAAAGGGTGGCAAGAAGAGGGAGGTAAACTGTTTGTGCATTACACATCGCCACGCACTTACCGCAAATACGGCAGTTTTGGTACGAAAGAATACATTACCCAGCCGAATAGCCAAGCCCCAAAATACCGAGCGATGTTGAGTTTTGCGCGTGATAATCGTTGCTGGTGGGAAGGGTGTTCGGGCAATACTTTCGTGCGTCACACCAAACCTGCGACCAGTTTGGAGGCGATGAAAACCCTATCCGAGCCATTGGATAATACCGCACCACAGTACAGCGATGCAGGGGCAATCAGCGAATCAGTAGCACGGAACACAGTGCCGCCAACCAGCCCGACGGATGTGGATCAACAAGTCGCCAGTAACACACACGCAACACGGGTATTGGTTTCCATGCGTGATGGCACAACGGGGGCGGATACACCCGTAGGGGCTGATGCGGTCGTGAGTATGGCGCGTTCGCCGAATAACCCTTGGCAAGGCGTGGGTGGTTATGCATTACGTTCGGTGGTAAATGGGCAAATTGCTAATACCCAAGATTTAGCGGCTGTGTGGCAAGCCAGTTGGGATCAACGTCATCTATACCTGCGTATAGCGGTGGAAGACGATAGTTTCCAAGGGGATTCGACCATTCCGTGGGACGATGATGCGGTGGAAGTGTATCTGGATGCGGACGGTTCTGGGCTGGGGAATTACGACGGTGCGAACGACTTTCATTTTATTTTTAGTGTGAAAGATAACCGTGTCGCCTTAGGAAAAAACTCGCCACAGGATGAACGCATTCCCATGAACCATCGCGTCGTGCGCGAAGGTAAGGGTTACATTCTCGAAGCGACGATCCCGTGGTCTGCTTTGCGGGTACGCCCACAAGCAGGGTTGCGCTTGGGGTTGGACATTCACGTTGATGACGATGATGACGGCGGCGCACGCGATGGCAAACTTACATGGCACGACCGTCAGGATGATGCGTGGCGTAATCCCAATACGTTTGGGCGCGTGGTTTTAGGGGAATAGTTGTAAAGCGAAGGTCGCTGTTTAAATAGCGACCTTCCTAGCGATGCGCTTAACTCACCAACGCCAACAGCGCATTGCGGTATTCGATAGTCACGGGTTGTTGGTTTTGATCTTTTAACACGCCACCCAATTCCGCTGTTAAGCGTTCGGCAGTGTGTAAGAAATCCCGCACTGCATCACTGTCATCGATCAAGCTGGGTAAGTCGAGAATCAAGGACAAGCCAGGGGTGGTTTCTTCCACCAACTCTTCGGGGATGAGTGTCCACGGTTTAACACCATTAGCAATGCTGAATAAGCTGGCTTCGCCGCGCTCGGTCAAAATATAACGGTGGAAAATATCCATTTCGCCGAAATACAGACCCGTTTTCTCCAGTGCTTTTAGTACGGTATTACCTTGGAAGCCCATTTCAGTGTCTGCTGCGACAAACAGAATTAACTGCGGTGGTAATTGTGCCACTTTAGCAACGGGTGTGTTTTCCTGATGTGCTGTGTGGGGGTCATTGATACCGGACATCATAGCATCGGACATGTGGCGTGCATTGGATGCAGGGCGTTTACCATCGCGAGCGGCCACATCATCCAATACGCTAGAGGTTTCATTGCCGTCTGCATCGCGTAGCACAGGCACATTCTCGTCACGTTTTTTGGGTAAGTTGCGGCGTGACAGACGGCTAATGACATAAATAGCGACCAACGCCAGCAGTCCTAACACCATGATAACGAGGCTTATGAGTTCCATTTTAAATCCTTCTGTATCCTTGCCTTAGGCGTTTCATCAACCATTCGCTAGTTTGACAGCTTCAGCCATATCTACCGATACCAGCCGCGAGACACCCGCTTCACGCATGGTAACACCGATTAAATTTTCGGCAAGTTCCATCGTGGTTTTGTTGTGTGTAATGAATATGAATTGTACTTGTTGTGCCATGTGACGCACCAGTTCGCAAAAGCGTCCAACGTTCGCTTCATCTAAAGGCGCATCCACTTCATCCAGCAGGCAAAACGGTGCTGGATTGAGTTCAAAAATGGCAAACACTAAGGCTACCGCTGTTAAAGCTTTTTCGCCACCGGACATTAAATAAATGCTGGAAATTCGTTTCCCTGGTGGACGTGCCATAATCGCCACCCCCGTGGTTAGCACATCATCACCCGTCATGGCGAGATAACATTCACCACCCCCGAATAAGCGCGGGAACATGTCCTGCAAACGGGTATTAATGTGGTCAAAGGTTGCTTGAAAACGGGTGCGTGTTTCGCGGTCGATTTTACGAATCGCGCTTTCCAAAGTCTCTAACGCGGCGACTAAATCCGCATTTTGTTGGTCGAGATACTGTTTGCGTTCGTATTGCGCTTGGTATTCATCAATCGCGGCGAGATTAATCGCCCCCAAACGTTGAATACCGCGCTGTGTGCTTTCCAGTTGTTGTTGCAGCTCTGCACGATTTGCCCCCAGCAATTCCGTCTCTAAGCTTAGAGCATCCCACTGTGTTTGCGCGAATTGTTCGGCAAGTGTTTGCTCACGCACTTGATCAGCCTGCCACGCGAGTTTGGCATTGTCTTGCAATGTGCGTAATTGTTCGGCTAAACGTTCGGCTTGTTGGCGGGCTTGCTCGTGCTCACGGATGCTTTGATCCAACGTGTGCAACTGTTGGCGGGCTTGGTTTAAACGTTGTTCAATGACGGTTGCATGGGTGTGGGTCGTATCCAACTGCGTTTGCAAGTCGTGTAAGGGGTCGTCCTGTTCCAGCACCTGCATGGATAAGGTTTCGCGCTGATCTTCCAGCATTGTCAATCGCTGGTTGGTGCGTTCCAACTGCTGTTGGCTGAGGGTGCGTTGTTGGCGTTGGTTTTCCAAATCCAAACGCACAGCCAGTAGCTCGTCCTGTAATTCGCGCACGCTGCGCCGTTGGTCAGCAACATTTTGTTGCAATGCGTCGCGGGCGTTGGCTAATTGTTCGTGTGCGTGTTGCGCGATTTCCAACGCTTCTAATGCCGCATTTCGCCGTTCGGTAGCGAGTAAATGTTCTTCTTGTTGCTCAGTTAATTGCGCTTGTAACTCGTCGCGTTCGTGGCTGATTTGGGTACGGCGTTGCCCTAACTGTTGCAAACGTTGCTGTAAGGCGGTTAGACGGCTGTGGTATTCGGCTTCACTACGGTGTAAACGGTGGCTTGCTTGTTGAGCTTGTTGGCGTTGCTGTTCGGTCTGGTGTAATTGTTCGCGTAATTGCTCAGCATCGCTTTGCGTATGGGCTAAATGCGTGTCGAGTGTGGTTAATTGGTCGCGCAAGTGCTCAATTTCTTGCTGGCGTTGCAACATGCCGCTGGTGGCATCGTCACGTTTGCGCCAGCGCAACCAATTTGCCCCCACCCAAACGCCATCGCGCGTAATGCAGCTTTCGCCGTGCGTCAATGTTGGGCGTAATGCCAATGCGCTGGGGACATCATCCACACAACGAATCCCCGCGACTAATTGTCGCGCTGCCGCCGGAGCATGAATGCAATGCGCAAGGTAAGTCGCATCCGCCGCGCTGCTGGCGACGGTCGTATCTAGCAAGGTCACGCTGGTATGGGGCGCGGGTAAATCCGCCAGTTCTGCCCCACAAATCGCTTCCAAATCCGTCCCTAGCACGGTTTCTACCGCCGTTTCCCAACCCGTTGCCACGCGCAAGGTTTCCGCAAGGCGTGGGTATTGGGCAAACCCGACTTGCTGCAACCAATGCTGTAAGGTTTTATTAGCCTTGTGTAATCCCGCTTGCTGCAAGGTTTCCAAGGAGGCTAATCGCCCCTGCATGGCTTGGCGTTGCGAACGTTGCTGATCCACCGCTGTTTGTAATTCGCGCTGTGTGTGCTGCTGTTGCTGCAAGGTGGCGGTTAAATGCGCTAATTGTGTTTCTGCTGCTGCCAATGCCGCACTGAGGTCGGCGTGTTGTGCGGTGAGTGTGGCTAATTCCTCTTGATAACGTTGGGTCGTGAGTTGCGCGGCTTCTTGGTGTAAGCGTTCCAAACGCTGGCTGGTTTGTTGTAATTGACGTTCGATGTGTTCCATCCGCGCCTTTTCTACCTGCGCTTGGCGCGTTGGCTCGGCGACGTGCTGCTGCATCGTGTGCCATTGTTCTTGCCAATCGCTAAAGCGATATTCCGCATCGTCTAAACGTGCTTCTGCCATTGCCACTTGTTCGTTTAACGTGGCTTCTTGTGGTTCGAGTTCGCGGATTTTCTGGTTGCTGTTAAACAGTTTGTTGCGATCTTCAGCAACGTGGCGTAACGCTTGGTTAATGTCTTGTTCGAGTTGGTGTAACGCAGCTTGGTGGTGACGTTGTAATGCTTGCTGATGTTGAATGCTTTGTTCGAGGCGGGAAATCTCCGCACCTACTTGGTAATGCTCGCCCTGAATCTGGTTAAACGTATCGTGTGCTTGCGCGTGTTGGGTGCGTAACGCGCTTAACTGCGTATCAAGCTGTTGTGTTACGACACATTGCGCTTGGAAGGCAGCAGCGTGCTGACCCAATTCATGTAATTGTTCGGCATTGCGGGTTTGTAATGCTTGCCATTGCAACCAAATCACACTGGCGTTTAAACGGCGTTCTACTTCACGCAGTTCGCGGAAACGTTGCGCGGCCTTGGCTTGTTTATCTAAGCGTTCGAGTTGCTTGTCGATTTCATCGCGCACATCGGTCAAACGTTCCAGATTTTCGCGGGTATTGGCAATGCGTGTTTCGGTTTCGCGGCGACGTTCCTTGTAGCGCGAAATGCCCGCCGCTTCTTCGAGCGTATTGCGCAATTCTTCTGGTTTGGCTTCGATCAGGCGCGAAATCATGCCCTGCTCAATAATGGCGTAACTGCGCGGTCCTAACCCCGTACCCAGAAAAATGTCGGTAATGTCGCGGCGACGACAGCGCGTACCATTAAGGAAGTATTTGGATTCCCCATCGCGGCTGACTTGGCGTTTGATGGAAATTTCGGCGTATTGTGCGTATTCGCCACCGAGTTTGCCTGCACTATTATCAAAGATTAATTCCACGGAGGCTAAACCCACGGGTTTGCGCGAGGATGAGCCGTTGAAAATCACATCGTCCATTGATGCGCCGCGCAAATGCTTCGCTGACGATTCGCCCATCACCCAGCGCACCGCGTCAATGGTGTTGGATTTGCCGCAGCCGTTTGGGCCTAAAATACCCGTGAGATTGCTACGCAGCTCCAGCGTTACGGGGTCAACGAAACTTTTGAATCCAGCGATGCGGATTTTGCTCAAACGCACTCGAAATTTTCCTGATTTTGCGGCGTGGTAATGGACAAACCGCGAAGCATGATATAAAACCAGCGCGTTTTCAACATCCGCCCGACTGTGTATCGGGTGTAACAGGAGTCCCGTATGTCTACTCGCCCAAGTAAAGAACTCGAAACCTTTTTAAACCCTAATCCACAACGCGATTACACGATTCGCATTGATGTGCCGGAATTTACCTGCATTTGCCCGAAAACAGGTCAGCCGGATTTCGCGCAATTTAAGATCGAATACGTTGCCGATGAAAAATGCGTCGAATTGAAATCGCTGAAACTCTACATGTGGAGCTACCGTGAAGAAGGCGCGTTTCACGAAGCCGTAACCAACAAAATCCTTGAAGATTTGGTTGCTGCAACACAACCGCGCTTCATGCGTTTGACTGGCGTGTGGAATGTGCGCGGCGGGATTTACACCACGGTTGTGGTTGAACACCGTAAAGATGGCTGGATTCCCGCGCCAAAAGTCGAATTGGCGTAGGCGACTTTCCGGCATGTTAGCAATGGCTTAACGAATGGACAAAGGCGGGCGCAACGCGGCACAATACCGCCTTCTGTTTGACTAATTGACAGGGTTTGCAATGGCTAACTTCCCCGGCATGTATCCTTACACCCGTATGCGTCGGATGCGGCGCGACGATTTTTCCCGCCGTTTGATGCGCGAAAACGTACTCACCGCCAATGACTTGATTTGGCCTGTATTTGTTCTGGAAGGTGAAAATCAGCGCGAAGCGATTGCGTCCATGCCGGGTGTGGAACGTTTAAGCATTGATTTACTGGTGGAAGAAGCCAAAGCAGCCGCTGCATTGGGCATTCCAATGATGGCGATTTTTCCGGTAACGCCGCCAGAGGCAAAATCCGACAAAGCCGAAGAAGCGTGGAATCCCGACGGGTTAGCACAACGTGCGGTGCGTGCTTTAAAAGCCGCCGTGCCAGAAATGGGCGTGATGACCGATGTCGCGTTAGACCCGTTTACCTCGCACGGGCAAGACGGTTTGATGGACGATAACGGCTATATTTTAAACGATGAAACCGTGGCAGCCTTGGTCAAACAAGCCTTATCACACGCCGAAGCAGGCGCGGATGTGGTTGCACCTTCCGACATGATGGATGGACGCATTGGCGAAATTCGTGACGTTTTAGAGCAATATGGTCATCTGAACACGCGCATTATGGCGTATGCGGCGAAATATGCGTCGAGTTTTTACGGGCCATTCCGTGATGCAGTCGGTTCAGCCGCGAACCTCAAAGGTGGTAATAAATACAGCTACCAAATGGACCCTGCCAATAGCAATGAAGCCTTGCGCGAAGTCGCGCTCGACCTGCAAGAAGGCGCGGATATGGTCATGGTCAAACCGGGAATGCCGTATTTGGATATTGTGCGTTTGATCAAAGACGAATTTAAAGCCCCAACGTTTGTGTATCACGTCAGCGGCGAATACGCCATGCTCAAAGCCGCAGGCATGAATGGCTGGATCAACGAAAAAGCCTGCGTTATGGAAGCCTTACTTTGCATGAAACGCGCAGGTGCGGATGGCATTTTGACGTATTACGCCAAGCAAGTCGCCGAGTGGTTGAAAAATGACTGATCGCTACGCGGTTTTTGGTAATCCGATTGCGCACAGTAAGTCGCCGCGCATTCACACGCTGTTTGCCGAGCAAACGGGCGAGGCGGTGGTGTACGAGGCGCGTTTGGCGGAAATCGGGCAGTTTGCGCAGGCGGTGGCGCAGTTTCGCGCGGAAGGCGGCAAAGGTTGTAATGTCACCGTGCCGTTTAAGCAAGATGCGTGGCAGTTGGCGGACGAACTCAGTGCCGATGCAGCGCGGGCGAAGGCGGTGAATACGCTGGAATTGCGTGCGGACGGTTCGATTTTTGGCGCGAATACCGATGGTATTGGTATTGTGAGGGATTTACAGCAAAATCATGGGATTAGCTTGCAGGGTAAACGCATCTTGCTGTTAGGGGCGGGCGGTGCGGCAATGGGCGTATTGCAGCCATTGTTAGCACAGCAACCCAAATGCGTGTTGGTGGCAAATCGCACGGCTGCTAAAGCACTGGAATTAGCCGAGGCGTTTGCCGATGTGGGCAATGTTCGTGGCGGTGGTTTTGTGGATATTCACGGTGAATTTGACCTGATTATTAATGGCACGGCGGCGAGTTTGCAGGGTGATTTACCACCGTTGCCGACAGGCTGTTTGGCGCAAGGTGGCTGTACTTACGACATGATGTATGGTGCGAAACCTACCGCTTTTGTGCAATGGGGCAAAGCGCAAGGTGCGGCACAGGCGTTAGATGGTTTGGGAATGTTGGTCGAGCAAGCCGCCGAAGCATTCTTTATCTGGCGCAATGTTCGTCCTGATACCGCGCCGATCTTGGCACAATTACGCGCAGAATTAGCGCAAATTTGATTCAACCTATCTGATAAATATCACTTCCTTGCGGGTAAGTCTGTGCCAAGCTGTACTCAATGCTTAGCAAGGGAGTGATGCTATGTCTATCTTCAAACAGTCTTTATTCGTTACCTTTATTTGGGCGAGCATGGCGGGGCAGGTCGGTTATGCGGCTGATCCTACACCCGTGGATTTGAAAGTAGGGGAGGATTTATACGGTCAATTGTGTTTTGCTTGTCATAACGAGGGTGTTTTCAATGCGCCACGTTTGGGAGTGAAAGACGATTGGCAAACGCGCCTACCAATGGGGATTGATACCCTATACAAAGCGGTGATTGAAGGCCCGAATCACATGTATTCCAAAGGTAATAGCCCGCTTGAGTCCGAAGGGCAGATTAAAAGCATGATTGCCTTCATGATGAATAGCGTTACGGACGAGCAAACCCGCAAAGTCATCGACACCGCCACGCCTACCGCAAAAGAACGCCATTTGTGGTTAGTGCGTGGTTACAAACTCTACGACGATATTTGCTTTAAATGCCATGACACGGGTGAGGCAGGTGCGCCACGTTTAGGCGTGAAAGACGATTGGGCGGGGCGCAAAGATAAGGACATTGACGCGCTTACCAAAAGCATTGTCGAAGGAAAAGGGCACATGTATGCGCGGGCTGGCACGGCGAATTATTCCGAAGCCGATTTCAAAAGCATGATTGCCTACATGCTCAGTACCGTGGAAAAGCCAAATGAGCCTGTTAAACCCGTGGTCAAACCTTGACTGAATTAGGGCTGACGATAGGTGGTCATTGTCTTGCAATCTTGATCGGTTAAACTAATGCGGCATAACAATCATTAACTAATGCGAGGAATTGCTATGCCGCAAATCATTATTCAATACAAACTAAAAGCGGGTGTCAGTCGTGAAGTATACGAAAACTGGACTCGTACCACGGATTACCCATCGATGCGTGGTTTACAGCGCGTGGCGCGTTTTACCAATCATCGCACGGTGAAAAACCTAATGAGTGATGCAGCGCCGTCGGTGGATTACGTCGAGTTTTTCGATATTCCCGATTTGGCCGGATTTCTCGGCGAAGACATGGGCAGTGATGTGGTGCAAAAAGTCATGGGCGAATTCATGCAGTTCGTCGAAAACCCTGAGTTTTTAATCGCTGAAGAAGTGGTGTAACTGTCTTGGGGAGAGCGTGGAGTGAGATGCCTGTTTCAAACCCCACGCTTTTGCTTTAAGCACCTAGCGGTGAGATATTCAATGTCCGCAACATGCTGCACAAACGAATCAGTGGTAAACCGATCAGTGCGGTTGGGTCGTCCCCTTTCATGCTTTGAAACAAGGCGATGCCCAAACCTTCCGATTTAAAGCTGCCTGCACAGTTATACGGCTGTTCTTGGCGTAAGTAGCTGTCGATTTCTGTGAAAGTGAGTTCACGGAAGGTCACATCGAACGGTACAACTTCCAGTTGGTAACTGCCGTCGCGCCCGTCATACAGGCATAAGCCCGTGAGAAACCGCACCGTTTGCCCCGAAGCTGCTTGCAGTTGTGTCACGGCATTGTCGTGCGTGTGAGGTTTGCCGATGACTTGTTCACCGAGTACCGCGCATTGGTCCGAACCAATCACCAAACTGTTGGGGTACAGGTTTGCCACCGCGCGGGCTTTTGCCAGCGATAAGCGTTGAACCATTGTTTCAGGGGATTCGTCCGCTAGGCGGGTTTCGTCAATATCGGGTGCTGCTGTGGTAAATGGTAGGTTCAGCCGCTGCATTAATTCATGGCGAAACGGCGATGTTGAACCCAAAATCAATGGCGTATGTGAGTGATTGCTAATCATGCGTTCGTTACTGAAGTTCTTCGGAAAAAGATGCGCATCATACGGTAAGTGCGGGAATGCCCCAAATACTCCGTGTGAATAAAAAACCCAGAAATTGCTTTACACCCACGGGGTGGGATTCATATAATCCCGCGCTTATGTTGAATAGGCTACCTGTAGAAGTAAATCCCTTTCGTCTAGTTGAGCAACGCAAGTGCTTGACTGGCCTTTTGCCGTTTAAACAATTGTCACGCCTTGCGGAAGTGGCATTGGAAAACACGGGGGATTTTACCGTGAAATTGGAATTTACACGCAGTGCCAGTGGTTTGCCCATGATTCAGGGTAGTATCCAGGGCTGTGTGGTGTTGGAATGTCAGCGTTGCTTGCAGCCCGTTTCATTTCGCATTAATAGCCAGATACAAGTAGCATTGACGACGTTTCAGTCGGATGATCGACCCGAACAAGAAGGTTTTGAAACTTGGTTAGTGGAAGACGAACGGCTGTTTATTCAGGATTTCGTTGAAGATGAAATTCTTCTTGCTCTGCCATTCGTGGCGAAGCATGAGCAGTGTGAACCAGCACGACCGTTGATTGAAGCAACTATCGAATCGGTGTTGGAATCCTCTGCAAATCAAGTTGCGCAAGTGGATGAGCAGGCGAATGCCAAAAAGAATCCTTTTGCAGTTTTAAAAGATTGGAAAAAAACGGAGTAACAGGCAATGGCAGTCGGTCAAGCCCGAATGACACGTTCAAAACGCGGTATGCGTCGCTCACACGATGCGCTGAAAAACCCAACCCTTTCTGTGGATGCAGTATCAGGTGAAACTCACCTGCGTCACCACATGACGAAAGACGGTTTCTACCGTGGTCGTCAAATCATCAAAAATGCGGTCGAAGTGGAAGACGACGCTGAGTAAGCGGCTATCGTTGCACGCTTTCACAACGCAATCGTCTAAAATCGCGGGCTTGACCCGCGATTTTTCTTTGAGGATAAGGGGACAGGCATGAGTGGAGAATATCGCATTGCGTTAGATGCGATGGGGGGCGATCACGGGTTGTCAGTGGTAGTGCCAGCCGCGTTAGAAGCATTAAAACAGTTTCAGGACATTCAACTGATTCTAGTCGGTGATGAAAGTCAGATTCAGGCAATGTTAGCCCAAGAATCATGCGCTAAGCAGTTGGCTGTTTGCGGCACGGAACGTTTGCGGATTCATCATGCATCGCAGGTGGTGCAAATGGATGAAGCTCCGGCGATTGCACTGAAAAATAAAAAAGATTCCTCCATGCGTGTCGCCATTAACCTTGTCAAATCCGCTGAGGCTGATGCGGCAGTCAGTGCAGGCAATACGGGGGCATTGATGGCGACTGCCCGCTTTGTCCTGAAAACATTGCCTGGTATTGATCGTCCGGCGATTTGTACCATTTTGCCAGCCGTCAATGGGCATACGCACATGCTGGATTTGGGGGCAAATGTGGATTCCGAAGCCGAGCATTTGTACCAATTTGCCTTGATGGGATCAGAATTGGTCAAGGCGATTGATGACATTCCTAGCCCGCGTGTGGGCTTGCTCAATATCGGTCAAGAAGCTATTAAGGGTAATGAGCAGGTTAAAGCCGCAAATAATTTACTCCAAGGCAGCCCATTGAACTATATTGGTTATGTTGAGGGGGATGATATTTACCACGGCGAAGTGGATGTGGTGGTGTGTGATGGATTTGTCGGGAATGTCGCGTTAAAAACCAGTGAAGGCCTAGCCAAGATGGTTTCCGCGCAACTCAAGAAAGAGTATTCCGCTAATTTATTTACCCGCCTTGCAGCATTGATCTCTCTGCCAGTGCTAAAATCATTCCGGCGCAAGTTTGACCCCAGACGATACAATGGAGCAAGCTTGTTAGGCTTGCAGGGTATTGTAGTGAAAAGTCATGGTGGAGCGGACAGTGTGGCGTATGCGAACGCCATTGCGATTGCGCGTACCGAGATTATCAAACAAGTCCCGCAGCGTATTCATAAACAGTTGGAAAACTTGCTCGCACAGAGGCCAAACGCATGATCTATTCACGAATTACCGGAACTGGCAGCTATTTGCCAGAAAAAGTGCTAACCAACAAAGCATTAGAACATCTGGTGGAAACCACGGATGAGTGGATTGTTGAGCGTACCGGTATTCGTCAGCGTCATGTGGCAGAAACAGAATCCGCTTGTGATCTTGCGGTGGTGGCTGCGCAACGTGCCTTGGAAATGGCTGGGAAACAACCAGAAGACGTTGACCTGATTGTGTTAGGTACGTCCACACCTGATCTGATTTTCCCCAGTACTGCCTCCCTCTTGCAAGGGCGTTTGGGCATTCGCAATGGCGGCGCGGCATTTGACGTGCAAGCAGCTTGTTCGGGTTTTATTTTTGCCTTAAGTACGGCGGATAAATTCGTGAAAAGCGGGGCGAGTAAGTGCGCTTTAGTGGTGGGAGCAGAAACCATGACGCGCTTGATGAACTGGGAAGATCGCGGCACTTGCGTACTGTTTGGCGATGGTGCGGGGGCTGTTGTGTTAGAAGCCAGCGAAGAAGCGGGTATTTTATCCACGCATTTGCACACCGACGGTAGCTACGAACACCTGTTAAATGTGGCGGGGGGCGTGTCGCGTAATGCTGAAGCCTTGCGTGAAGGCAAAGCATTCCTGCAAATGAAAGGCAATGAAGTGTTCCGTGTGGCGGTCAATACGCTAGGGCGCATTGTCGATGAAACCTTAGATGCCAACCAAATGAGCAAAAGCGATGTGGATTGGTTAGTACCGCATCAAGCAAACATTCGTATTATTCAAGCTACCGCGAAAAAATTGGACATGCCAATGGAGCGTGTGGTGATAACCGTGGATAAACACGGTAATACTTCCGCTGCTTCGATCCCCTTGGCTTTGGATGCTGCGGTGCGTGATGGACGCATTAAACGCGGTGAAACCATTCTGCTGGAAGCTTTCGGCGGTGGTTTTACTTGGGGTTCGGCGTTGGTACGCTTCTAAGGCAGCACAATGGCAACTGAAATCGAACGCAAATTTTTATTGGTTTCTGATGAATGGCGGGCATTGGTTCGCCATTCGGAAAGTTTCCGCCAAGGCTATTTAAACAGCAGTAAGCGTGCCTCAGTACGGGTGCGCATTGCTGATGGTCAGGCGACGTTGAACATCAAAGGCATGACCATTGGTGTGCAACGTCCTGAATACGAATACGACTTACCGTTACAAGATGCCAGTGAATTGCTGGATCAATTGTGCGAGCGTCCACTGATTGAAAAAACACGCCATTTCGTGGAATTTGGCGGTAAAACGTGGGAAATCGATGAATTTCACGGCGATAACCAAGGTTTGATCGTTGCCGAAGTCGAACTAGACGCGGCTGACGAAACCATTATTATGCCAACATGGGCGGGCAAAGACGTTTCCCACTTGCCACGTTATTATAACGTTAGCCTAACACAACACCCATTCAGCCAATGGTCGGCTGAAGAACGAGATTAGCATCACTCATGACATTTTCTGAACTCGGCCTCGCCGAGCCGCTGTTGCGTGCCATCAGCGAACAAGGTTACGAAATACCCACTCCGATTCAAGCACAAGCCATTCCCGTGGTATTAGCGGGCAAAGATTTAATGGCCGCCGCCCAAACGGGAACAGGCAAAACCGCAGGATTCACTTTACCGCTGTTGCACCGTCTACAGGATAGCCAACAGCGCGTCAATGCCAATGCTGTTCGCGCTCTTGTATTGACTCCTACCCGCGAACTCGCCGCGCAAGTCGGTGAAAGCGTGCGCGATTACGGCAAACATTTGCCTTTGAAATCCGCCGTTGTCTTTGGTGGTGTGAGCATTAATCCGCAAATGATGGCAATGCGTCGTGGTGTGGATGTCTTGGTTGCAACCCCAGGGCGTTTATTGGATTTGTATAACCAAAATGCCGTGAAATTTTCACAGGTTGAAATACTGGTATTGGATGAAGCGGATCGTATGTTGGATATGGGTTTTATCCGCGATATTCGCAAAATTCTGGAATTGTTGCCTAAACGTCGCCAAAACTTATTATTTTCCGCCACATTTTCTGATGATATTGTCGCTTTAGCCAAAGGTTTATTGCGTAACCCAGAACAAGTCTCTGTGACACCGCGTAATACCACCGCTGAAACCATTAAACAAAGCGTGTATTTGGTGGAAAAGGCACAGAAAACGACATTACTCAGCCATTTAATTAGTAGCAATAACTGGGAACAAGTGTTGGTTTTTGCTCGCACAAAACATGGTGCAAATCGTTTAGCAGAAAAACTGGCAAAAGATGGCATTTCCTCTGCTGCCATTCACGGTAATAAAAGCCAAGGTGCACGCACCAAAGCACTCGCTGATTTTAAACAAAATAATGTGCGGGTATTGGTAGCGACGGATATTGCCGCTCGCGGTTTGGATATTGAACAATTACCGCATGTTGTTAATTTTGAATTGCCCAATGTTCCCGAAGATTATGTTCATCGAATTGGGCGTACTGGGCGGGCGGGTGCTACAGGTGAAGCGGTTTCATTGGTTGAACCGGATGAAGCAGGTTTTTTAAAAGCCATTGAAAAGCTGATTAAACAAACTTTACCACGCGAAACATTACCAGATTTGCCAAAACCTAAACGCGACCCGATCCAACCTAAAACCAGCGAGAAAACGGGGCAAGCCGAAGGCGATAATGCGCGGAAAGGTCAACACCGCCCGAAAAAACGTCCAACTCGTGCACAAAAAAACGAGGCGCGTAAAGCATTAGGTTTACCACCTGTTAAACGTAAGCCGAAAAAGCCTCAACAATCCGCGTAAATTGTCAGAATCAGGATTTGGCTTGGCGACGTACAAGCCAACCTTCCCAAGAGCCTTGTAAAAATGATGACCATTTACGAATTTGCCGTTGCCATGATTTAGGTAGCAGTGAGCGTTGCTGTTGTTTCTTGGCTCGCTCTGTCACTAAACGTTCAATAATGGTCTCGCATTCCACAAAACCATTAGCTTTTGCATCCCAATAGCGTGGATATAGAATCAGTGCGCCTGCGACTAACTCATCCAATTGCAATTGCCGCTGGCGACGGGGTAATTCAACGTGATCTTCAGTTAATCCCCAACCC
>CAZEQX010000045.1:0-16677 GCA_964514635.1 uncultured Thiothrix sp. | reverse complement strand
CCACTAATGACAAGGTTAGTGCCCATTTTATGGGGGTATTCAAACCTAACCATGTTGTGTATTGTCCCTTGTCGTCGGTGTATAACCAAGCAAGGTTTTCATTTAATAATCCCAAACAAAAACCAGCGATGGCAAACCAAAATGGTATTTGCCATGTCGATGGTGGAGCTGGTGTGGTACTGGCATTTAAAGGCATGGTGTGCTCCCTGTTATTGCATTATCGAAAACTATTTGCTAGGCACAACAACTTGTCCTGAAACCGTTAAACGATAGAGGTTTTTACCACCTTCTAATACCAATGCTGAGCCATTACCTGTTGGTGGTGTTGGGGATTGATAATTACTGATGGGTGTTGCCCCCGCTGATGCTGGTACATAGGGTGCGCTATTATCATCCCATGCTTGAATATTCATATTGATAATCCGATAACGTTCATAACCCATGTTTTTAGCAATGGTTTTGGCACGTTCACGGAAGGTTTTTAATGCGGTTTGTGTCATGGCCTGTTTAGCCGCATTGGTAGCACGGCTAGATAAATCATAACTTACTGTCGTAATTTGTACTTTGTCTTGAATACTGGCAATTAAACTGCTTAATGCTTTTGAGTCCGTACTCTCTAAATGGATACCCTGACTAACCTCCCATGCAGGTGTGGTTTCAGGTGCAGCATTTGGTGTGGGGGAATAATAAGGTGTAGTACTGAAAAAGGTGGTTTTGCTTTCTATTGCCTGATTAGCTCGAACGATTTGAAACACTTCAGCGGTTGTCGTATTAACTTGTTGTGTCAGGGCAGTGGTGTCATTACCACGTTTGGTAATGGCTAAGTCCACCAATACTTTGTCTGTCTCAATAAATCTTTCGGTATTAACGCTAAAACCAATGGCATTTTCTTTCGGTAGATCAGCCATGCTGACAGGTTTGTTATCATCACCACAACCTGCTAATACCGCCATGCTGAGCAGGATTGGAAATAAGACGCTTTTCATGATTCACCTCAAAATATCAGAAAATTCATGGGTATTTGAGATGACAGTAGCAAATTAAGTTCCACTTTGCAGCGATTATTTGCGCAGCACAGCGGATATGAATCCGCCGTTGCGGGTTTGAAATAGGTTGTGTTATTTAAACACCACAGTTTTGTTGCCGTCGACAAACACGCGGTGTTCGGTGTGCAAGCGCACGGCTTTGGCTAACGCGCTGTTTTCTAAGTCGCGTCCTAAAGCGGCGAGGTCTTCTGGCTTGTAGGTATGGTCGACGCGCTCGACAGATTGTTCAATGATTGGCCCTTCGTCGAGGTCGGAAGTGACGTAATGCGCGGTTGCGCCGATCAGTTTTACGCCACGGTCATAGGCTTGGTGATACGGGCGTGCGCCTTTGAAACCAGGTAAGAATGAGTGGTGAATGTTAATGCACATGCCTGCGAGTTGGCGGCACACGTCATCGGACAAAATCTGCATGTAACGCGCCAAAACCACCAATTCGGCTTGGGTTTCGTCAACGATTTCCAGCATTCGTGCTTCTTGTTCGGCTTTATTGGTTTTGTTGACGGGTAAGCACACAAAGCGGATGCCTTCGCGTTCCACAATCGAGCGCAATGCCGTGTGGTTGGAAATCACGCACACAATGTCTAAATTCAAATCCCCCTTGTGTTTGCGATACAGCAAATCGACCAAACAATGATCCGCCGTCGACACCATCAATACCACGCGCATCGGACGATTCGCATTGGTCATACGCCATTGCATGTCAAACGCTTGTGCAATCGCGGCGAAACGGTTGCGTAAGGTACTGATGTCCGCCGAACGTTCAGCATCGGGGCGAAACATAATCCGGCAAAAGAATTTCTGCGTGGTTTCGTCGTCAAACTGTGACATTTCGGTGATGTAACAGGCTTGTTCCGCTAAAAAGCCCGTGATAGCTGCCACAATACCCGTTGTTGCGGGGCAAGTGACGGTCAGAATGTAAGTGTTCGGTGTAGACATATTGGTAAGCGTTGGCTAGTCATTTTGCAATAAATGGCGGCGATTCTAATTGGTGCGATATGTGCATGTCATTAACGATGACGAGCGTGCAAGGAGGTAATGCGCGTGATTATTCCCGTTGAAACCTTTGATATGGTGATCTTTGGCGCGACTGGCGATTTGGCGATGCGCAAAATTTTACCCGCTTTATACCGTCGTGATGCGGATCAACAAATGCCAAGTACGGCGCGTTTGATCGGTTTGTCCTTGGATGATTACGACCGCACCGCGTTTCAGCAGCGTGTGAAAGTCGCGTTGCAAGAACATTTACCCGCTGAACAATTGCCCGATGCAAGCGTTGAACATTTCTTAACGCGGCTGGATTACCAGCGTTTGGATGTCACCGACAGCCAAGGTTGGCAAATGCTCAAAGCCAAGCTGGATTTGTTCCCCGAACGCATTCGCGTTTATTACTTGTCGGTTGCTCCGGCGTTGTTTGGCGTGATTGCGCAAGGTTTAGCAAGTGCGGGTTTGAATGGCAGCCACGCGCGGTTGGTGGTGGAAAAACCCTTAGGCAGCGACCTCAAAAGTGCTAAGCGTTTGAATGCTGAACTTAGCGCGGTATTCGACGAACACGCTTTGTACCGCATTGATCATTACCTCGGCAAAGAAACCGTGCAGAACCTGATGGCATTACGCTTTGCCAATGCGATGTTCGAGCCGCTGTGGAATGGTCACGCGATTGATCATGTGCAAATTACCGCCGCTGAAACGCTTGGAGTCGGTACACGCGGCGGTTATTACGACAAAGCGGGGGCTATCCGTGACATGGTGCAAAACCATTTGCTGCAATTGTTGTGTTTGATAGCGATGGAACCACCCTACCGTTTTGAAGCCGATGCGGTGCGCGATGAAAAGCGCAAAGTGCTGCATTCCCTGCGTCGTTTGGAAGGCAAAGACGCTCTCGCCAATACCGTGCGTGGGCAATACGCCGCCACCACGACCACTCCCGCTTATGCCACTGAAGTGGGGAATCTGCGTTCGACCACCGAAACGTTTGTCGCCATTAAAGCCGAAATCGAAAACTGGCGTTGGGCGGGCGTACCGTTTTATTTACGCACGGGCAAACGGTTGCGGGCGCACATGACCGAAATTGCGATTGTGTTCAAAGAACCCGTGCATTCGGTATTCGGCAATATCGCCACACCTTTAGCCCCCAATACACTGGTTATTCGCTTACAACCCGATGAAGGGCTACGCTTAAGTATTATGACCAAAGAACCCGGTCCTGGTGGTTTCCGCTTGCGTCCGATTGCGCTCGACATGACGTTTGAAGAAGAATTGGGCAAGGATTGGCACATTCCCGAAGCTTACGAACGTTTGCTAATGGACGTGGTGCGCGGCAATCAAACCCTATTCATGCGCGGTGATGAAGTTGAAGCCGCATGGCATTGGGTTGACCCGATTATCCACGCTTGGCAAGCATTGGGCAGTACGCCCGAACCTTACGATGTTGGTAGCGATGGCCCAGTCGGGGCGGTGGAAATGATGGCGCGGGATCGGCGACGGTGGCGTGAAATCAAAATATAAGGACGGTGTGAGATGATTCAAATCCCCCTCAATGCAGTGGTAGCAGCGGTAACGCAACGCATTAACGAACGCAGTCGCGCCAGTCGCGCCCAGTATTTAGCCCATGTTGCGGAAGCAACGGCGCATAACGGGCGGCGTACTTTGGCTTGCGGCAATTTAGCCCATGCGGTGGCGGCTGTGCCGGATAATGACAAATTCAAACTGGTTGCCGAACGTGTCACCAATATTGGCATTGTCAGCGCTTACAATGACATGCTCTCCGCGCATCAACCTTACGAACATTATCCCGCGTTGATTAAACAAGCCGCGCGTGAAGTTGGTGCAACGGCGCAAGTGGCGGGTGGTGTTCCGGCAATGTGCGACGGCGTAACGCAAGGGCAACCTGGCATGGAGTTGTCGCTGTTTTCGCGCGATGTGATTGCTATGTCAGCGGCGGTGGCGTTGTCACACAATGCGTTTGATGCGGCGATTTTCTTGGGTGTTTGCGACAAAATCGTCCCCGGATTGGTGATTGCAGCAGCGACATTTGGGCATTTACCGTGCATTTTCTTGCCCGCAGGCCCTATGCGTTCTGGCATTAGTAATGATGAAAAAGCGCGAGTTCGCCAGGATTACGCAGCGGGTAAAGTCGGGCGGGAGGAATTGCTTGCCGCCGAAATGCAGTCGTATCACGGCAGCGGGACTTGCACGTTTTACGGTACGGCTAATTCCAACCAAATGCTGATGGAATTTATGGGGTTGCAATTACCTGGTTCAAGTTTTATCAATCCAGATACACCTTTGCGGGAAGTCTTAAGTGCGGCGGGCGTACAGCGCGTGGTGGCATTGGCAGCAGAAAAAGTACGCACAGCGGATATTTTGACCGCAGAAGCGTTTGTTAATGGCATGATTGGCTTGCACGCCACGGGTGGTTCAACCAATTTACTGCTGCATTTGGTAGCAATGGCGCGTGCAGCGGGGATTGTGATAACGATGGCGGATTTCGCCGATTTAGCACAAGTGATTCCTTTGTTAGCGCGGGTGTATCCGAATGGTAGCGCGGATGTTAATCACTTCCACGCGGCGGGTGGCTTGCAGTTCGTGATCCGCGAATTATTGGCGGCGGGTTTATTGCATGAGGATGTGCAAACCGTGGCGGGTAAAGGTTTGCAGCATTACACCCAAGAAGCGTATTTCACCAGTAGCGGGCATTTGGCATGGCGCGAAGGTGTAACGCACAGCTTAGATGACAATATTTTGCGTCCGGTGGCGCGAGCGTTCCAAGCCACAGGCGGTTTGCAACGTTTGCAGGGGAATTTGGGCGAAGGTGTGATTAAAGTGTCCGCCGTCAAACCCGAATACCACACGATTGCAGCCCCCGCGCGCGTTTTCCACGATCAGGCGGCGGTGAAGGCAGCGTTCGAGGCAGGGGAGTTGAATCATGATTGCGTGGTGGTGGTGCGTTTCCAAGGGCCAAAAGCCAATGGAATGCCCGAATTACACGCGCTAACGCCAGTGTTGGCGGTATTACAGGGGCGGGGTTATCGGGTGGCATTGGTCACGGATGGGCGCATGTCGGGTGCGAGTGGCAAAATTCCCGCCGCGATTCACGTTAGTCCCGAAGCCGCCAGCGGTGGCGCGATTGCCTGTATTCAAGACGGCGATGTAATCCGTTTGGATGCTGAAGGCGGCACATTGGAGGTATTAAGCCCTGACTTTGCCCAACGCCAACCCGTAACGGCGGATTTAAGCCACAACCATTATGGCTTGGGGCGCGAATTATTCGGCGTATTCCGTGCAGCAGTAGGGACAGCGGTCACGGGCGCGAGTGTCTTGTTTGAGCAAGAATGAGGGAACAACATGTTGTCAGTGAAACAAATTGGCTTACTTGCTCCGGTGATTCCGGTATTGGTGGTGAAAGAACTCGCGACCGCTCCGGCGTTGGCGCAAGCCTTGGTTAGTGGTGGTTTGCCCGTGCTAGAAGTGACTTTACGCACGCCTGTGGCATTAGAAGTCATTCGGGCAATGGCGGATGTGGAAGGCGGTGTGGTCGGTGCGGGAACATTACTCACGCCAGCGGATGTGAAGGCGGCGAAAGCAGCGGGGGCGCAGTTTGGGGTATCACCAGGGGCGACGGACGCGCTGATCAAGGCGGCTCAAGATGCGGAGCTACCTTTACTTGCAGGTGCGGCAACGCCGTCGGAAGTGATGTACTTGCTGGAACAAGGGTTGGATACATTGAAGTTGTTTCCTGCCGAAGCAGTGGGCGGCGTGGCATTGCTGAAATCATTAGCCAGCCCATTACCACAAGTGACATTCTGCCCGACAGGGGGAATTACCCTGCAAACCGCCGCGCACTATTTGGCATTACCCAATGTGTTGTGCGTTGGCGGTTCGTGGGTAGCACCGGATGCTTTGGTTCAAGCACAAGACTGGCAAAGCATCCGGCGATTAGCGGGCGAGGCTGCGGCATTGCCACGTTAGCACTTTCCGTTTCAAACCCGCTAATGGATGGCTGTTATGGGCAGGTAACGGCTGTGCCGTAATTACCTGTGTAAGCGTTGCTCATTCCCCAACCGTAGTTGGTGATTTCATTACCTGGGTTAGTGCCAACGGAATTGGGCATCTGGTTAAATGGGTCGCTGTTTTCCATCAGTTTCAGGCCTGCGATGCAGCCCTGCGAACTGGTAAAGGTGAACACACGCTTTTCCGTGTTGGCTGCCCAACTGAATTTGGGTGCAGAGCCACCAATGAAGTAACCAATGGAAATGTAGTCCGCACTGGTATTTTCCGTGGGGGCATTCACGCGAGAGTGTTGCATCCAAGTAGCGTTCGTGACGGTTGTTTTAACGTTCGTGAGTTCGATAGGTGTCGCGCGATGGGGGACAACCAGTGTCACCTGAGAAGATAGCAGCAAGTCAGGGGTTGGCACGGTGTCTGGTTTCATAAAGAGTGAGTAAATGCCATTAACAGGATTGTAAGCAACGCGGAATTTCACGCCTGCTTCTGCTTGGGTTGCGGCGATAGCCAGTAGAGAAACGGTAGCAATTTGCAGAGCCTTCAGCAGTTTTGCATTAGCGACTTTCATAATTAATTCTTCCTTTATCTCATCAATTGTGTGAAATAAATGGCTTTATTTTTAATAGTTATTGTACGGGATGGGTTGAGTATCACCCCGCACGCCGCGACAAATCACTGTATAACAAATGAGCGTTAAATTTTTAAGCACGGATGAAGGTTAATTATTGATCACTTGATATATGTCAAATTTTACGGTAAAGCAAGTCCCAAACCCCATGACCTAAGCGTAAACCACGGTGTTCAAACTTGGTTAGGGGGCGTTCGCTAGGGCGTTCTGCATAGGGTGGCGTGGCTGCCAAATTCACAAAGCTTGCATCAGCTTGTAGTACTTCCGCCATGTGTTGTGCGTAATTTTCCCAATCAGTTGCTAAGTGAAATATCCCATTAGTGCACAGTCGTGAGGCAATTAATGCCGCAAATTCGGGTTGCACAATACGCCGCTTGTGATGACGAGTTTTATGCCACGGGTCGGGGAAGAACAATTGCACGCGATCCAAACTCGCAGGTGGAATGCGTTGTTGCAGAATGTCCAAGGCATCGCTGTTCATGACCCGCAGGTTGGTGAGATTTTTTTCACCCACGAGTTTGAGCAAATGCCCAACGCCTGGGGTGTGTACTTCAATGCCAATAAAGTCGCGTTCGGGGGCAGCTTGCGCCATCTGTGCTAAAGAATCGCCATTGCCAAAGCCGATTTCGAGCGTAATCGGTGCGTTTCGCCCGAACAAGGTGGGTAAGTCCAATACGCTGTCGCCTTTTTCAATACCAAAAACAGGCCACAGCACTTGTAAGGCTTCTTCCTGACCTTTGGTGACACGCCCTTGGCGTAGGACAAAACTTTTAATGGTACGAGGGTGTTGTACGTCTTGCATGGGAAATTAATGTTGGGTGTTTCCCTCCCCAGAACCGGAGAGGGTGGGGAGGATTAAGGTTAAAGGAACATGCCATCCAACGGTGAGGAGGCACTAGCGTAACGTTTGCGCGGCATTCGTCCGGCAAGGAAAGCTTCGCGCCCCGCTTCAATGGCTTTTTTCATGGCAGAAGCCATAAGTACCGGATGACGCGCCGCTGCAATCGCGGTGTTCATTAATACGCCATCGCAGCCCATTTCCATTGCAATCGCCGCATCAGAAGCCGTACCCACACCCGCATCAACCAATACAGGGACTTTGGCATTTTCAATGATTTCGAGGATATTGTATGGGTTGCGAATGCCCAAACCAGAGCCAATTGGTGCGGCTAATGGCATGACCGCCACACAGCCGAGGTCTTCGAGTTGACGCGCAATTAACGGGTCATCGCTGGTGTACACCATGACCTTGAAACCGTCTTTGACCAGAATTTCTGCGGCTTTCAGGGTTTGGATGGTATCAGGGTAAAGCGTTTTGGCATCGCCCAACACTTCGAGTTTGACCAAATCATGCCCGTCGAGTAATTCCCGCGCTAAACGGCAAGTGCGCACGGCATCCTCCACGTTGTAACAGCCTGCGGTATTCGGTAATAGGGTGTAACGATCCAGTGGAATCACATCCAATAAATTCGGTTCGTCTTTATTTTGCCCAATGTTCGTGCGCCGAATCGCTACGGTAATGATTTGTGCGCCGCTGGCTTCGACCGCCGCTTTTGTTTCGGCGAGGTCTTTGTATTTACCCGTACCGACTAGCAAGCGCGATGTGTACGCTTTGCCAGCAATCGTGAAAGTATCGTTTTGCATTGTCTGTCATTCCTTGTTAGCCGCCACCAATTGCGTGGACGATTTCAACCGTGTCATTGGGGTTTAGCACAAAATTGTCAAACTGGCTGCGTGGTACGAGTTCTTGATTCACTTCCAACGCAAGTCGTTTGCCTTGTAGTTCCAGAATGCGTAGTAACTGCGCTGCTGTCGTACCTTCGGGGACAATATGGGGCGTGCCATTGACGAGTATTTCCATGCCGTGATCCGGTTGATTAATGATGAAAGCCGTATTACAGCATAAGTATGCAGGGCTGTCAGGTTAGTTAGGCATTAGGTCGGAAAAGCCCTGCTATTTAATCCCCTATTATTAAACTTTAATAATACAATCCTTTTGTTATACAAACGCTTGGTTATGGAATATTTTGTTTCTTGGTTGCACTTTGTGTTATTTTTGCCCCAAATCTTAATAAGACAGTTTGGATTTAAGGCATAAATTTAACTGATCAAAAGCTTAAAAATTGGGTGAAAAGAGACATTTATGGGAATTTCAGGTCAGATTGGGGCTGCGAATTACCGCATCTTGGATGCGCGTTACGCACTAATGAATTGCCTGTCTGTGTCCGCAGCGGGTGAGTTGTATCAAGGGCGTGATCTTGAACGGTTAGACCGTTCGGGAGCGGAATCGCGTGTACTGATTCACATTATGCCAACAAATTGGTCAGCGGTATTTAATGCCAAAGCCGCATTTCAGGATTTATGCGTTGATGTTCAGGCCTTGAAATCTGAGCGAGTTTTAGCGGTTTTGGATCATGGCTCTTACGGTGCGACGCATTATTTTGTTTTAGAAAGTCCCACAGAACGGAATTTAATGGCATTAGCCAAAGTCACAACGGATTTCCCGCGTATTCAAACTAAAGCCCTTAATTGGCTGGATAGTTTACAGGCCGTGCGTAAGGTTGGTTTAGAACCTGGTTTATTACTACTCACACCAAATGAAGATTTTTACGTTACGGCAACTAACTTATTAGCTGGTTTAGGGCAAGACCCGCATTTTGGCAATATCAACATGCCGTTGTTCCAACAGAAACAAGCGAATTTTACCGGACGGCAGTTAGGCTTTGCGGGGTTGTTGTCATTGGGGGCAATGGCGGCGGCAGCCAGTGTCGCAACATGGTACAAACACGAAGTAACCGATACGAGTATTTCCCAGCCACAGGCGGTACGAACCAGTTCGGCAGCTTCGGCGGTTGCGACTGTTCCGGCAGCACCGATGGCAGTGCGTTCGTTTGAACCTGTTGAACAGGTGATATTAGCGGATGCGCCGTTGTATACCCTACCTGAACCTGTCGCATTGTCAGCCTCAACGGTGCAAAGCTCAATGTTTGCGCTCGACCGAGGTAATGCTAAGGCCATTCCTACCGCTACGGATGTGCCAAAGAGCAAGTCTAAGTTGGCTTCAGCGGCTGACAAATCCGAATCCAGCAAACTTGAAGTGGCTGCAAAACATGCCATGCAAGCGGCATTGCAACCCAAAACGCGCACTAAGTCTGAAAAACCAACCCCTGAAGTGAAAGCGGCAAAGCCCGATTTAGCCCAAAAACAGGCAAAAACAGAACCGCCACGCAAAATGGCGACGCTTGCAAATCGCCAGCCTGACGTTCAGGTGCAAGACACCATGCAACCGCCTGCGAAGATGGTGGCAAACACGACGCTAGGGGAAAGCAACAGCGAGATTGATTCTGTGATCCAAGCGGCTTACGCAGCATTGGCGCAAGGGGATTTAGGTGGTGGGCGCGGTGGGGCCTTGTATTACCTGCGTCAGTTGCGCGATTTGCACCGTTTACACCCACAGATCAAACGGTTAGCGCGTGAAATCGCGTCACATTACCACGGCAATGTGCGTAATTTGTTGGCTGAAGGGCGTGGCGGCGATGCTTTACCCACGTTACGCGCGGCTAAGAGTGTGATCATGGAGTTTAATCTGGCAGAAATGAATTCCGCCCACGATGTATTGTTGCACAAAGTTGGCAGTTTCTAACAAACACCCGCCTGAGTTTTGCCAATAAGCTACCGCTAATCCGGCGATAGTCATGTGTGTGTGATAGTGTCAGATAGTTTCTTATCAAAAAAGATAGCATTAGCCACGATGGCTTATCAGTGCTAAAACAAGTATTTATATTAAAATCAACCTATTAGTGACTTTTTGAGATTTGGCACATTGCTTGCAAATTGTGAGTGTCTGACGGTGTTGTTTCACTCGTGGAGTCGGTTCAAAACCCGACCTGACACAGCCGCCTGTGGCGAGTGTGTGTATCGGTGTTGCAACAAGCAGACCGCAGCCATAGCTCAGCGGTAGAGCATCTGAAATATCAGGGGGGCGTGAGTTCGAGTCTCACTGGCTGCTCCTTGCCATAGCTCAATCGGTAGAGCACTTGATTTGATCAAGCTGTCGTTGGTTCGATTCCAACTGGTAAACCTACCCTTTAACGGTAGTTCTGCTCGTAAGAGCATACAAGATGGCAAACCTCTCTCGGTTCATGCGGTGCGGCACATTTGCTTTTGCTTGTGTGTCAGCATTGCAACGACCAGCACGGGTTGCGCCGTGAGAATGGGTTGTTAGATTGCGAATGCGTCACGGCGTTAGGCCACAAGCGCACTTCCCGATTTAACCAAATTCCCGCGCCGCTACCCGTGCGAGGGGAGTGCTTTTCGCGCTACACCTTAATAAGGACAACGCCATGTTATTTTTAACCAAAGCCACTATTCCAGAAACGCAGCGCGGGTTGTTGTTCAGAAATCAGCAGTTCGAGCGTGTTTTAATGGCGGGTGTACACAGCTTGCGAAGCTGGAAAAACGAGTATCAGATTCAAACCTACGCAATAACCGACACTTTAACAAATGGTGTTACGGACGATGTGTTAAACCTTATTGACCTGCACCCTGCTGCGTTTGCCGACCATGTGCAAATTTGGGCAACAGGGGAAAACGAAGTCGGCTTGGTTTATCAGGACAATGTTTTAAAAGACATTAAACCGCCAGCGCAACGCGGGGCTTATTGGCGCACCCAACGTCAAATTGAAGTGCGTAAACTCGACATTGGCGGTGATTTTAAGCTACCCAAAACATTAGCCAGCCAATTATTAGCCGCGAAAGAGACGCAATTACGCAATGCCGCTTTTAATGCTTTGGTGATGAGTACCATTCCCGAAGGATTCGTGGGCTTTTTGGAAGTTGATGGCGAACAACGCGAAGTGTTGCGCACGGGAACACATGTCTGGTGGCAATTTAACCATACCATCAAGGTCACACAGTTGGATTGCCGTTTACAGAACATGGAGGTAAATGGGCAGGAAATCCTCACCAAAGACCGCGTGAGTTTGCGCGTTAATTTGTCGGCTATGTGGCAAGTCATTGATCCGCAAACCGTGAAATCAGCCCTCGCGGATCACAAAGACTATTTGTACCGCGAACTGCAATTAGCCTTACGCGCGGTGGTTTCCACGCAAACGTTGGATGAATTATTGGTGGATAAAAACCTGCTGAATCAAACCATTCAACAATCCGTGGCGGCAAAAGTTTCCGGTTACGGCATTGAACTGAAAACCGTCGGAGCGCGTGACATTGTGTTACCTGGTGAAATGAAAGCGATTCTGACACAAGTTGTTGAGGCTAAGAAAAAAGCCGAAGCGAATTTGATTCGACGCAGCGAAGAAACACAGGAAACCCGTTCTTTGCACAATACCGCCAAAGTAATGGAAGGGAATCCGGTATTATTGCGCTTGAAAGAGTTGGAAGTACTGGAAAAAATCACGGCACGCATTAACACTTTAAACGTTTATGGCGGTTTGGATGGTGTGATGAATGACTTAGTTAAACTGACAGACAAAAACAAAGCTACTTAAACGCAATGGGGGTAAACCATTACTCCCATTCTATTATTAGAAAAATAGTGATGAACCCAAAAGAAATTGTTAAACACAGTAAATTTTTAAGCCTTATTTTACGTCATCAACCAGAAACGATTGGTTTAACCTTAGATACCGCAGGTTGGGCATCCGTTAGTGAATTACTAACAAAACTCGCTGCCTATGGGCACGGTATGACAATGGTGAAGCTCGAAACGGTGGTGAGTAATGATAATAAACAGCGATTTAGTTTTAATGCAGATAAAACCTGCATTCGGGCGAATCAGGGGCATTCGTTGCCAACCATTGAGCTGGGTTTGACAGCGATTGAACCACCCACCATTTTATATCACGGGACAGCCAGTCGGTTTTTGGATTCGATTTTACAAACGGGTTTGGAAAAGCGTTCGCGCCAACATGTCCATTTATCTGCTGATACAGAAACCGCGCATAAAGTCGGCATTCGTCACGGCAAACCTGTGATTTTGCAAGTGGCGGCGGGACAAATGCAGCGCGATGGTTTCGCCTTTTACCGTTCTGCCAATGGCGTATGGTTGACGGATCGTGTGCCAAGCGATTATTTAATGCTAGTGGATTAGATTCAGCGAGGGGGAATGGCAGTGCGAGGGTTATTAAGCGTCGTAGCGATGGGGGTATTGGCGGCATGTGCTGGACAGACCGTACCGCATACATCCGTGACGGATACGGCGAGTTGTGCAGTACAAGTTCATGATTTGCAAAAAGTCAGCGTGCAACCTGCTGATCCGACGGATGGATTCCGGCGTAATCAGTTGTGTATTGCGGAACGCGCTTGTGCAAATCGGGCGAAGTTTGAACAACCGCAGTGGTTGGATCAAGTCATGCAGCGTTTTATCGACCCTTATACAAGGCAAGAACACGCTTGGAAACAAGTGGTTACGCATTGCCAACAGCGTTCACGTTTGAACCCGTTACGCGCCTTAATGTGTCAGCGGGAAATGGCGCAGTACCACATTTTCACCGATTTGAATAAGGCATTAGCACAAACGGGCTGTAGTTCTGCGGCAGACTGGCAACGGCTGGAAAGTTATATCGTCGGGTGCGTGCAAGACGCACATTACCCGCCGCTGATTTCAACTTACATTCAAAACCGTTTGGTGTCTTACCGTAACCAAGTGCGCCAACAGTGTTTAGGCATACCTTGAGATTCAAATAGCAACGGTTTGCGGGAAAAATGTTTGCTTATCACGCGGCTTTAGCTAGATTAGAATCTTTAATTTTAACCATGTTTGCGAGGTTTGAGTGATGAAATCAGCGTTTTATTTTGCGGCTTTGTTAGGCTGTTTCAGTGCGAATGCGGTAGCCGATGCGCCTTATATTGAACACAGTACGGGGTTTTTTGCTGAAAGTATGCCATTAAGTAAATGTTTAACGACGGGGCAAAAAGCCTTTACCGATTTGGGTTTGACATTAAAAAGTTCCACCAATCCACGCAATGAAGTGATTGGTACAGCGGGCGATTTCAAAGTCGTGTTGTATTGCGTGAATGAAGACGGCGGTTGTGATGCGCCTGAAGAACCAACCGCCAGCGGTGGTACGGTCATCGCGGCGGGTTCAGACTATGCCAAAGTTAAAGGCTGGGTGGACGACGTAAAAGCTAAACTCAAGCTGCAATAGTCCAAACTGAAAGCACGGTTTGCAGGCTTGTATGGCAGACCGTGCTGTTTTTTCGGCAGTGCATGACGAGGACATGACCGAGACGGTTGGTTCAGTGCCGCGCTAAGAAACGATCCAACTGATTAGCAAACGCTTGGCGGTCGCTTTGATTCAAAGCCGCAGGACCACCCGTCATAATGCCGCTATTGCGCATTTCTTCCATAGCATTACGGATGCGCAAACGTTCGCGAATATTTTCCGGCGTGTAAAACTGCCCGCGTGGGTTTAGCGCGTGCCCTTGTTTGGCAATCACCTCCGCCGCCAACGGAATATCAGCCGTAATCACCAAATCCCCCGCCGTCAACGATTGCACTATGTAATTATCCGCCACATCAAAGCCCGCAGCGACTTGCACGCTTTTAATGTAAAGCGATGGCGGCGTGCGCAAAAACTGATTCGCCACCAGCACCGTGCGAATGCGCAAGCGTTCTGCCGCACGAAATAGGATTTCCTTAATCACATTCGGGCACGCATCGGCATCAACCCAGATTTGCATAACGATTTTCTCCTTGAGGTTATGATGAATTTTAGTGTAAATAACTAAAAGATGCAGTTTAAGTAATCTATACTTTACTTATTTGGTATTTTTAGTACGTTTCCCATGAAAATAGCACAGTCTGAGTTGATTAGCGTTCTCTCACAATTTAACCCGTGGTGGCGTGGTGGGCAGATGTTTGGTTTGCCAACGTGGAAGCGTGCAGCATGGCGTGAACTGAGTGAGTGGGTAATGAATCCGCCCGTGCACCGTGCGATTATGTTGTCGGGGGCGCGGCAAGTGGGCAAAACCACCTTGCTATTACAATGCATTGAAACATTGCTGCAACAAGGCGTTCCGGCTGCCAATATTTTATACGTCACCTTCGACCACCCGATGATCAAACTCGGCGGCATTGACGCGGTGTTAGCGGCGTGGCGGGAACGTGAACCACGAGTTGATGGCGTGGAGTATTTATTTCTGGATGAGGTGCAATTCATTCGTGAGTGGGGAACGTGGGTTAAACATCAAACCGATTTTGTCAAAGATCGGCGCATTATCTTCACGGGTTCAGCCATGCCATTGCTGGAATCGAAACAAGAATCGGGCGTGGGACGTTGGCATTCGATTCGCATGACCACGCTATCGTTTTACGAATACCTGCAAATTAAACAGGTGGCGTTACCTGCGCTGCCACCGCTGCATTCCTTGAACGAATTGTTTACATGGACAGCACCGCAATTCTATCGTGTGATTGAACAAGCAACGGCGTATACCGGACATTTCCACGAATATTTGGTGCGTGGTGGTTTCCCGCAAACCGCGCAAATGGACAGCGTGGTACAAGCTCAGCGGTTATTGCGTGAAGACATTATCGACAAGGTATTGAAACGCGACATGACCGCGTTATTTGGCGTGCGGCGCGTGCTGGATTTGGAACACACTTTTCTCTACCTGTGTATGCACGACGGCGGGTTATTAGACATGACCGATTTGTGCAGCAATCTACAAGTAAAACGCCCTACTACTTTGAGTTTCATTGAATTACTGGAAGCGACACACCTGATCTACCGTTTACCACCTTATGGTTATGGCAAAGATGTCTTGCGTGCGCGTTATAAAATTTACCTTGCAGATGCGGCAATTTCCTCCGCAGTACTACTGAAAGGCAAAAACATTCTTGATGACCCCTCCGCTTTAGGTGTGGCAACCGAAACCGCCGTGTTTTGCCATTTATTTGCACGTTATTACGATCAGCAAGTGCGCTTTAGTTATTGGCGCGGCAAACAAGAGCGCGAAGTGGATATTGTCGCCGACATGGGCGGCAAATTAATTCCGTTTGAAGTGAAATACCGTGCGCAACACACCGGAGTCCGCGAACTCAAAGGCTTAATGGAATTGTGTACGCAAAAACAATTACGCCAAGGTTACGTTGTTACCAAGTCATTGGACGACTTCGGCGTGTTAGCGGGTACACCAGACGGCATAACGATCATGCGCATTCCCGCACCGCTGCTGTGTTATTGGATGGGCGAAGCCGCGTTATGTAGTGATTCGGTTTAATTTGTTTAGAAAAGAAGCTGCCCTGTTGAGACAGCCTCAGTATGTCAAGACCATGATAAATCTAATTGCTTGTGGTTAATGGCGCAGTCACGCAAATACAGATTAATCAGACTTTGATAAGGAATGCCTTTGTCTTCTGCCATGCTTTTGAAGTAATCAACCGTATCTTCATCAATACGGATGGTGATTTGTTGCTTCATTCGCTTGGCATAAGGGTTTTTGACACTATTGGTAAAATCATAGCTCTCACGCATAGCGACCACCTTCATATTGCCGTTTCTCGAATTTGTCTGCCTTTCGTGCAGAGATAATGCGAATTGTGTCTTCATCGCGTTCGCAGTGGCAGACAACCAATAGCCTTGAGTAGGCACTCACACCCATCAGGATGAAACGTGCCTCACGATCAGAATGATCAGGGTCAGGGATAAGGCGACCAAGTTCATCAGCAAAAACCGTCTTAGCCTCCTCGAAAGAGACCCCATGTTTCCTTTGGTTTAGGACGTTCTTGTTATCGTCCCACTCGAATTTCAGGCTGTTCATACACCAATGATATAATTACATTGTAGTGTATTACAAGCTTAAGTCTGTTTATCGAGGCTGGGATAATATACTCATGAATCGAGGTGTCTGGTTTCATTAGACCAAAACAGTTGTGCTGGGTTTGGGTCGTCACTTTGACTTGATTCGGCTACAATCTTTGCCATGAACACATCACCTATCCTTGATTCGTTAAATCCTCAACAACAACTGGCGGTT
>CAZEQX010000044.1:0-17048 GCA_964514635.1 uncultured Thiothrix sp. | reverse complement strand
AAAGATCGGGTCACATGCAACCCCTTGGCTTCAAAAACAGTTTTCTCTAAGGATATTTGATAAGTACGCCCTGGTGTAAGTTTATGGGATTTTTCCGTTGCATAGAAATAATCAGCAGTATCAGCATTTGGGATAAGCTGATACTCTTGCCTGTATAGCCCGCCAATCCTAATATTGCCCTTTTCAACACCCATTTCTGATTGAGTTGAACCATACATGACTTCGCTGGGACGATCAGCAATTAACCGAGAATTCAGTGTTGCCGGACCGACCTGCAAAACCGTTTGAGATTGTAAATAAGGCTTAAACTCTTCAGCATACACCACCTGCGTTAGTACAAATACACTGGAAATAACCGCACTGACTGCTACACAGTCATGTATTTTTGCCCGTTTCATCGATGCCCCAAACAACAATCAATCCTAAAAAGGCGGTCAAATGACCGCCTTAAACTGCCAGCACATGGTTTAATTATGCGTATTACTCGAAAGATTCTAACGAACCATCATTATAACGAATAATAGTTAATCCATTAGAAGTGCTAATCGTTCCAACTGAAGAACCATCCACTGTTACTGCACCAGAAGTCACCTGTGTCTTACCATTCACATCAGCATAATTCGCTTCTAATTTGACACCTTGACCGTTAGAAGCGATCAGTGAGAATTGAGTATCATTTTGCGATGCAAATGTTAAATCAAGGTCACGTCCATTATAAGACAAGCTCATACTAACATTATTAGCATCCACTGTTTCTAAGTCCGTATTCATAACAATGCCAGCAAAAGCAACGGGTAATCCCGACAATGCCAAACTGGTGCTGATTTTCAGCTTCGCATTAATAAAGTCAGTAAGGCTAGAACGGGTATCCAGTTTCAATAAACCAACAACATGTGTTCCGACTTTATCACCATAGCTGTCATTTGCAGAATAGGACATGCGCCATTTTCCCGTATCAACGATACGGCTATCCGATTGATAAGTCGACTTAAATAGTGTATCTGCTAAAGCAGCTTGATCAGTATTGACTGTTCCTGACAGGCTATACAAAGCATTATCTGTTCCCAAACCAAAATAAGCAGCATCAGCTTGATCTGATAACCACGGCAAACCCGCTGGGGCATAATGTGCATTAATTAATGAAGCAAGATTTTCATTAGCAAAGCCCAATACATTTCCATCGCTGATGTGTTTATTTACCCAGACTGCACCTTCACCACGCTTAAATGCAAATGGATCAATCAACGCAGTCTCATCCATTTCCAATGAAACACTTAATTGATTGCCATCGCCACCATTACGTTGCATCTTAGGCAGTGAAACACTTGAAACCAATGTGGTTGGTAACAATGACCATGATTCGGTTAAGCCTTCGGATAAAGTCACTAATTTAATAGCGGCTTCATCTGTTGATACCGTATTGCCCGAACTAGCAACTTTTAAGCTAATCGGTCCTGTCATGGTAATTTGTTTTGCAATAGCAGGCTTATGCGCCTTTTTAAAAGCTACATCAAAACCCATTCCATTTAAAACAGCACCAACTGCTGGATCACTAATATAACCCGTGGTAATTTTCCCTGCAATGCTACCCGCATTTTCGGCAGCGGCAACTAAATCATCCCACGTTTGTGTCAGGCTGACGTTATAAGAAACATTAACATCACCATTCAGACTAAAACTAGTCAATTGGAAGCTAACAGGTTTTCCACTTTCTTCTGTGAAGACCAATGAAGCACTTCCAATAACGCTCTCATGTTCATTCTTAATTTTAAAGGAACTGGGCACAGGTGAACCGCTTAACTTAGCATCCACAATGACTTGGATTGCGCGATACATAGCAATAACCCCAGTATTTAATACCGCGCTGGTGTTACCATCTAATGCTTCGGTTACTGCATCGATGTCATCTGTTAGTGCATCAGCAGGGTTTTGCAATTGGGAGAATGAATTAACCCAAGTACGAGTTGCGCTAATCATATTTTTAGCACGTTGTACATCAGTAGCATCAATGTCATTTTCATCTAATGGTTTAGGGTCATAAGAACCATCATCACCAATTAAACTATCCAACTTCGTTTGATTAGCATCTACCGAATTACGCGCATTACTATCCAGATCAGCATTGCGTGAATCATTCAGTTGGTTCTTTAATTCGGCTAATAAATCTTTCAGATTGACTTTTTTGCCACCATCAAAATCCCCATCAGCAAATTCTTCTGCCCAAGCTGTTAAAATGCTATTAATATCACCGCCATTTTTAAAAATCAGGTCAGAAAATGCAGCTAACCATAAAGCGTATTTAACAGCGTCACCTGTTACTGTTGAATCTTTGGTAATGTCAAATGGCAATGTGCTCTGGATATTAAAACCAACCATTGCGCTGATTTGTGAGTTACCATCCGATACGGCTACTTTTGCTGATTTACCATTTTTCAATTCTTCCAATGCAGCGGCAGCGGCCATGTGTGTAAATGGTGTGATTTGACCGCTAATACTTTCCCCTCTAGCGACAGGAGCAAGTACGGACTTCATCGTAAACCCCGATGATAATTTCATGTCTTGGCCGTATGGAATACTGCCACAACCTGCTAAGGCATCACATGTCATTGCCGTTTCATCGCTATTGGTTAGCTCGATTAAAATAGCCTGACCCAACGTATAGGTATCTAAAATACCAACACTGTATTTTCCATTGTCGTCACTGGTAGTTCGCCCGATTTCTTTCCCTTTTGAACCATCGGCATTGACTTCATAGGCAACAACAACACCTTTTTTGACAATACCTTTCGCCCCGACACCCGTCGCAGAAGCCAAGGTTGTAGAAGGAGTGCTTGAACTTGGATCAGGGCTTCCACCGCTACATCCAACCAAAGAAACAGCCAAGCCCAGACTTAAGGCCAAAGAATTCTTCATGAACATGATAACCTCGCAATTACAGCTCAAATCATAGAGGATTAGATATTTATCGACACAGCAAGCCTGATGCTAAAATGACTGAAAATACCTAATAGACGCATCATTAAAAATAAAAAAACCTTTTGAGTGATGATCCCGTCAGAAACATAATAATCTTAATTTATTAAGATTATATTTTAACCATAAAATTGCTGTTAAATTCAGCATAAAGATTAAAAAACAATCAGTCAATAAAGGTTTTTTATGATGCTAGTTGATGATGAAAGTTCAGTCAACAAAATTTATGTAAAAAATGATTTAAGACCATACAAAATAAATACGGTCAATAGAACAAAATGACTGGATTAAATAAGGATTTTTTTGAAAAACAGCAGGATAAAGATTAGATGTTAGCCGATTATATATCGGCTAAATGTCATGACATGGTTTAAGGCTGAGATAATGCGTTTCTAACAGGTGCAAATGTTCGACGATGGTGCACTGTTGCACCGTATTGGCGCAAAGCCGCTAAATGTTCCGGTGTACCATACCCTTTATGTTTGGCGAATCCATATTGGGGATATTCTTGATCCAACACCACTAATTCAGCATCACGCGCCACCTTTGCCAAAATCGAAGCCGCACTTATTTCAGCAACAGTAGCATCACCACCAACAATGGCTTGCATATTGTAATCCAGTTTTGGACAACGATTACCGTCAATCTTAACCAAATCTGGCATCAGGCCTAAACTATCTAAGGCACGCTGCATTGCTAAAAAAGTCGCTTGAAGAATGTTAATGCTATCAATTTCTTCGACTTCTGCACGCCCTAAACTCCACGCTAAAGCCTTGGTACGAATTTCAACGGCTAATTGCTCGCGTCGCTTAGCCGTTAATTTTTTGGAATCGTTCAACCCCATAATAGGTTGATTCGGATCAAGAATCACCGCAGCAGCAACAACCGCCCCCGCTAATGGCCCTCGTCCTACTTCGTCCACTCCTGCGATTAACATCACACTTTCCGAATCACAAAAACAGAAGCAGGCGGGATATTAAAGAATACCGTCCCCATACGCTGCACTTTAAAACCTTCGCGTTGCAAACGTTCAAATAAACGCACTTGTTTGACAAATGGTGTATAACTCATTTGTACAATAGTTGAACCACTATTTAACGCATCACTAAAATGTTGCACTAACTTTTCTGAATAGAACGGCCCGGTAACAGGCATACACGATACGATCAAACAATTGGCCAAACCGCCTTCGGATTCATCAATCGGTAAGGTGAAAAAGTCCTTTGCCAACAATGGTGTTTCCGCGCCGAATCGCGCATGAAATTTGTGCACAAACTCCGTTAGCTTTTCAACAAACACAAATGGAATCGGCGTTTGCATAAAATATTGTGCCACTACCCCACTACCCGTCCCCACAAACACACCGCGCCCGTACTGCGGAAAGTATCGTTCTGCGACATCAAACATTTTTGCCCCAAATTGGTCAGTAGAACTGATCACAGAACCCGTGTGTTTAAGCTTAGTGAGATAGACCATCGGTTTATGCCTATTTATTTTTCATAAAAAAGTTAAGAATAACATTAGCTGCCGTTTGACTGGCATTTTTTTGCAACTGTACATGTAGTTTTTGGAATTGTTGTAGGATGTAAGTGCGACGCTCTGCGCTCAGAGCCAACATATTTTCTACAGCTTGCGCGAGGCTGTGTGGTGAAATGTGTTCTTGTAAAATTTCAGGAACGAGTGCTTCGCCTGCCAAATGATTCGGCAATGTGACGTATTTAACCTTCAATAACTTGAATGTTCTTAACAACCACATGGTTAATGGCGCAACACGATAAGCCGCCACCATTAAACGCCCTGCTAACATACCTTCCAAAACTGCTGTGCCGGATGCTAATAAAATGACATCGGCAGCTTGCATCAGTGTGCGCGACTGCCCATCCAACAACAGGATCGGCAATGTTGGTGCGTGCTCTTGCTGCAATTGCAACAACAAATTACGCAACCGCGTATTAAGCACGGGTATCGCAAACACCCAATCAGGATGACGCTGATGCAGTTGTTGTGCTGCTAATAAAAAATCAGGCGCAAGGCGACGAATTTCACCTGCACGACTCCCTGGTAAAACAGCGATAATGCGTTGAGTTTGCGGCAGTTGCAGTTGTTGACGCGCAGCCGCACGGTCGCCATCGAAGACCACTTCATCTGCTAATGGATGCCCGACAAACTCCGCACAAATTCGGTGTTGACGGTAAAACTCAACCTCAAATGGAAATAACGTCAACATAAGATCAATATTGCCTTGCATTTTACGCACGCGCCCTTGTCGCCATGCCCATACCGAAGGGCTGACATAATGCACAGTCGGAATCCCTTTAGCGTGCAATCGTTTAGCAAGTGGCAGGTTAAAATCCGGCGCATCCACACCAATGAATAAATCTGGTGGGTCATGACACCAGCGTTCTACTAATTGGCGGCGAATCGACAGCAGTTCGGGCAAGTGTTGCAATACTTCCACCAACCCCATAACGGATAACTTTTCCAGCGGAAACAAACTGCTGCAACCTGCTGCTTGCATTTCCTTACCTGCGATCCCCTCAAAGGTCAAATCAGGGTCATGCTGATGCAATGCCATGATTAAACGTGCCGCTAGTAAATCGCCCGATGCTTCCCCTGCAATAATGGCAATGCGTTTCATACTGTTAGCGGATAATCCCCCGCTGACTTTGACGACAAAATGCTACCAAACGTTGAATGTCATCGTGTTCGCCCCATGTGCTTTCCAGTTTCGTCAGTGCTTCTGCGGTAGTGAGATTTTGACGATAAAGTATGCGATGCGCTTCTTTAATGCGGTGCATTGCGTCTTTGTTAAAGCCGCGCCGTTTTAGCCCTTCGAGATTAATGCTATGCGGCACAGCCGGAGCACCCGATACCATAGCATACGGTGGTACATCTTTGCCGATTGCCGACCCCATACCCGTAAAAGCATGTTCACCAATCACACAAAATTGATGCACCAGAGTAAAACCACCCAAAATAACCCAGTCTTGAATTTCGACGTGTCCGGCTAATGTTGCGCTATTGGCAAAAATGGTGTTGTTGCCAACCGTGCAATCGTGGGCAATGTGAACGTAAGCCATGATCCAGTTATCGTTGCCGATAATCGTTTTACCTTTGTCTTGTATTGTGCCACGGTTCAACGTACAACATTCACGAATCACATTGCGATCACCGATCAGTAATTCGGTGGCTTCCCCTTTGAATTTTTTGTCTTGTGGTGCTGCACCAATGGATGCAAACGAATAAATGTGGTTTTCCGCCCCAATACGGGTTGGACCATCGATTACCACATGTGAACCAATACGGCTATCACGACCGATCACTACATCTGCCCCGACAACCGTATACGCGCCAACTTCAACTCCTTCTGCAATTTGCGCAGAAGGGTGAATAATGGCGGTGGGATGGATTAAGCTACTCAAGCAGCTTCCTCTTTTTTAGCAGCGCACATGAGTTCTGCCGAGGCAACCAATTTGTCATCGACATAGGCTTCGGCATTGAATACCCACATAATCCCCTTACGTTTCAGCAGGCTTACGCGCATATCCAGTTGATCCCCTGGTATAACGGCTTGTTTAAAACGTGCTTTATCCACGGCGACTAACATGTACAACGTGTCTTGCTGTGGTTCTTCACCCATTGTACGGAAGCCCAGCAAGCCAGTGGCCTGAGCTAATGCTTCGATAATCAAGACCCCCGGCATAATCGGCTGATTAGGGAAATGACCATTAAAGAATGGTTCGTTGTTAGTCACATTTTTAATAGCACGCAATGACTTGCCAACTTCAAATTCTATGACGCGATCTACCAACAAAAACGGGTAGCGATGTGGAAGGTAGTTCTTAATCTGGTTGATATTCATCGTGCCCATGTGTACCTCAAAATGTATCCTTATTTTGTAGCGCGGCGACTTGTTTTTCTAACTCCACTAGGCGACGTGCTAAGGTATCCAATTGATTAAAGCGCACCGCATTTTTCCGCCAGTGCGCTGCTTCTGTTATCGTTGTACCTGAAGAATAAACTCCAGCTTGTGTAATCGAATGTGTCACAAATGTGGTTGCCGTTAAAGTGACGTGATCAGCAATGTGCAAGTGCCCCGTAATGGCGCACATGCCAGCAATACGACAATAGCGTCCAATGTGAGTACTGCCCGCAATCGCCGTACAGCCTGCAATCGCGGTATAATCGCCGATCTGCACGTTATGTGCCACTTGAATGAGATTATCCAATTTTACGCCATTTCCGATGCGCGTTGACCCCATTGCTGCGCGATCTATCGTTGTATTAGCTCCGATTTCCACATCATCACCAATCACAACGTTGCCAATTTGCGGTATTTTATACCAAGCACCCTGTTCTGGTGCAAAACCAAACCCATCCGCGCCTAACACAGCCCCAGAGTGAATAATCCCTCGTTGACCAATCTGCGTATTATAACCCAGAGTGACGTTTGGATAGAGGCGTGTATTCTCCCCGATTTGACAATTCATGCCAATAACGCACCCTGCACCGATACTGACACCATCGCCACAAACCACACCAGCGGCGATAACTGCGTGCGCTCCGATAGTACATCCTTGCCCTAACACCACATCGTCAGCAATACTGGCGCTGGGGTGAATGCCACTATCTGGCCAAGGAGTTGGGTATAAATAGGTCACAACCTTAGCATAAGCTAGATAAGGGTCGCGATTAATTAAGGCATTTCCTTGATATTCCACCGCCAAATCGGGTGGCAGAATCAGCGCACCAGCGTGTGAGCTTTGTAGAAAATGGCGGAATTTCCCCCCACGAATATAACTGATGTCCGAGGCTTGTGCTTGTTCCACGGAAGCCACGCCACTAACACAATACTGTGCATCGCCCTGCACTTGCGACTGAGTTAAGTCTGCAAGCTCCTGCAATGAATAACTAAGCGACATGATACATTTATTCCTGCGGTTTTAAGGTGGGTTGCGCTTGCTCTGTCTGATTCTTAAGAGCGGTGAGGTAATCCAAAACACGCGCGGTGATGTCGATGCGTTTACTAGCGGTGATGTAAGTATTTTCACGAAATACAATATCGATGTCCTCTTTTTCTCGGACTTTTTCGATGGCATTAAAAATTTCAGACTGCAATTTATCCAAAGCCTGTGCTCGGTCATTACTCACTGCATCACGATAGTCTTCTAAACTACGACGGTAAGTACGCTCCCGTCCACGCAGTTCGCGCTCGCGGCGAAGCTGTTCTTCTGCACTTAGGGACTCTGATTCGACCTGTTGTTTTAGCTCATCTTGGGCTTGTTTAATAGCAACCTTTTCCGTTTCCAATTGCTGCTCTTGTGTTGAAAACTTACTTTTCAACTGGTTATCTGCATCAATCGCCTGAGGAGCTTTTTCCAACAAATCCGCCACATTAACGACCGCGATGCGCGGGGAAATGGCTTCATTCCCCTGCGCTATCGCCATTGTCTGGTTCAGACACAACACCGTAGCGAATAAGCCGCGAAATAGCCATTGCTTGCAATTTGTCATGTCCAGACCTTTATACCTTAAATCACGAATCACTCAACGTGTTTAGAACGATGCCCCGATACTAAACTGCACTTTTTGCTCTTTGTCGCCATCTTTGGCATTTAATGGCTTAGCATAGCTAATTTCAAACGGACCGATTGGCGATAACCACACCGCACCAACGCCCGCAGAATAACGCAAATCTTTCGCTTCAAATGAACCAGAATCCGCAAACACGTTCCCCGCATCCACGAAGGTACTCATTTTCAGCCCTTTGACATCTTGGGCTAATGGCATAGGGAATTGCAATTCTGCCGTGCCTGTCACCAAGAAATCGCCCCCTGTTGGGTCATCATTTTCGTCGTGCGTACCAAGGCTGCTATCCTCAAAACCACGCACGGAATTGATACCACCTGCGTAATATTTATCGAAAAACGGCAAATTATCCAACTTACCAGATGCATTACCCGCGCCGACTTTCGTCTTAGCCGCAAATGTCACAGTATCCGTGACTGGCACATATACCGCGCCATCGTAGGTCAACTTTTGGTATTCCAAATCGCTGCCAGGTGCTGAAGCCTGCAAGGAAACACGATGGCGTTGACCTTCTGTCGGGAAGATTGTCCGGTTGCGCGTATCATGCACATAACTGACTGTCGCAGGTATTTGGTTAAACTTGCTGCCGTTGGTGTTTACAAAATCTGTAATGCGAGTTGCGGGATCATCACCCAATACGATTTCCCGTTTTTCCGCACCAACACTGGCATACACAGAATCGTGCTCGCTCAGCGGTACGGTGTAGTTGACTGACGCACCGTAACGGTTAGACGCATAACTGGAAATATCACCAGCTTCCGCATCGTACTTATTGTAGTAAGTGCTAAAACCACGGCTAATACCATCGGGAGTGTAATACGGGTTGGTGTAGCTAAGGCTGTAGTTTTTGTTCACCTTGCTATTGTCGAAATTGACATCTAACTCTTTACCTGTCCCCATGAAGTTATCTTGGTTCAGGTTGACGTTAAATAACATCCCTTGTGACTGAGAATAACCCGCACCCACACGGAATTGGTTGGAAGAGCGTTCTTTGACCGTCACAATCAAATCCACTTGATCTTCTGTGCCTGCGACAGGTTCTGCCTCGATGCTGGCTTCTTCCACATAAGGCAAACGTTCCAAACGCACTTTAGAACGGTCTACCTGTTCTTTGGAGAACCAAGAACTCTCCAACTGGCGCATTTCACGACGATAAACCTCGTCTTTGGTGCGATTGTTACCACGAATATCGATACGGCGCACATAAGTCCGTTTGCCTGTGTCGATGTCTAAAGTAATACCAACTTGTTGATTTGCATCATCAAAAGCAGGAACAGCCTTAACTTTCGTAAATGCATAACCCTGCGCCCCCAACTTGGATGTTAGGTTCTTGCGTGTTTCCTCCAGTGCTTTCTGTGAGAAAACTTGCCCCTGCTTGATTTTGATTGCCGCTGCCAACTGCTCTTGGGACAAACCAGGATTACCCGCCACACTGACTTGCCCAATACGGTACTGCTGACCTTCGTTGACAGTAATGTTCAGGTACACATTTTTTTTGTCTTCAGACGCTTTCACGTCGGTATCCACAATTTGGAAATGCAAGTACCCACGGTCACGATAAAACGCAGTCAAATTATCCAAATCGCCGACCAACTTTTCTTTGGAATACTTATCGCGGTCGCTCAAAAATGGAATGGACAACGCCCCACGCGGCCCAGACTCCAATTGTTTCAACAAGACAGATTCAGGAAACGCTTGGTTGCCTTGAATGTGTACTTGCTGGATGCGGGTAACACTACCTTCTTTCACAGTGATATTAATCGCCACACGATTACGCGGTAGGGATTCAATCACCGTGGCGACATCAGCATTGTAGTAACCCAATGAGTAGTATTGATTGCGCAACTCGCTATCAATTTGCTCCAAAGCTGATTGGTTTAAGGTATCTCCTTTATTCAGCTTGGCGGATTTCAAGGCAGACATAATTTGATCCGTTGGAATCTTATGATTGCCTTTAATGTTAATTTCACCGATAGCAGGACGTTCAACCACATTGACGACCAAAACATCGCCACGTTGCCCCAACTTAACGTCTTCAAACAAACCACTGCCCAACAATGAGCGTGCCGCTGTGGCGGATTTCGTATCATCGAAGGCTTGCCCGACCTGTACAGGTAAGTAACTCAACACCGTACCTGCTTCGACACGCTCCAAGCCATTAACTTCAATATCGCGGACGACAAACGCTGCTGCCCAAGCACTCTGCGACAGAACGACCATGCAACTGGAAATAGAAATACCAATAAGATGCTTTTTCATATTAATTCATTAACCGCATGAGATCATTATACAAAGCCAGCACCATCAGAGCACCGATGAATGCCATCCCGATTTTTAGTCCAACCGCCTCGAACTGTTCAGAAACAGGGCTACCTTTTACTACTTCGATGAGGTAATACAACAAGTGTCCACCATCTAACATGGGAATCGGTAACAAATTCAACACACCTAGGCTCACACTAACAATTGCCAAGAAACCTAGGAACGTAATCAAACCAAGCGAAGCTGTTTCCCCAGCAAATTGGGCAATCGTCACAGGGCCACTAATATTTTTAATGGAAACATCACCTGTCAACATACGCCCCATTAATTTTAATGTGACCAACGACATTTGTTTAGTCTTTACCACACCATGCCACAATGCTTCATGAGGAGCATAACGTTGTGTAAACACCAACTGGTTGCGCATTTCACTGGTCATATACTGACCAACTGCTGCGCCAATACTTCCAACAGTTTTACCCTCAAGCTGTTTAGACTCTGGAGTAACGCTAATCGTTAGCTGTTTAGCCGATGCCTCATTATCACCGCGCATAATCTGTAACTCGACGGCCTGACTATTATGCGCTTGAACATATTGAATAAATTGTTGGGCATTATCGAGTGGTTTCCCATCCACCAACAAAATGCGATCCTGTCCTTGCAAGCCCGCACGTTCTGCTGGCGTATTCGGCAATACCTGCGCAATACCAACGCCGCGCACCCACAATGATAAACCAACTTTATCCAAAAAGTCCGTTTCGTCTTTGAACATGGGCTTATCACCCAATTCTACCGTGCGTAGCGCGTTTACATTATCTCTTGTTTTAACAGCGAATTGGATACGGGTGGATTTTAAATATTCCTCAACGAGCAACATTCGTGCATCTTCCCACGACTCCACGGGCTGATCATTAATGCTTATTAACTGATCACCTGTTTGGAATCCTGCTTGGGCGGCGGGTGTATTCGCCGTAACGTCTACCACTGGACGCATTGCATCCACACCGATCATAAACGTCAATGCGTAGATAAATATAGCAAGGAGAAAATTAGCAATCGGACCAGCCGCGACGATTGCGGCACGCTTCCAAACAGGTTGGCGATTAAACGCACGCGGCAAATCGGCTTCGGGAATGCTTTCCCCTGCTTCACACTCGCGTTCATCTAACATTTTGACATAGCCGCCTAATGGCAAAGCTGCAACAACGTATTCGATACGATCAGCGTCTTTTGAGACCTTTTTCCATAACGGCTGACCGAATCCTACCGAAAATCGTAAAACTTTAACACCCAGTTTGCGGGCAACCCAGAAGTGTCCAAACTCATGTACCGTCACCAATACACCAATCGTCACCAAAAAAGCGGGAATAATAATCAGCAAACTCATAGTTTAATGCAATTTCTTGTTTTTTATCCAAGATAGTGACTGTACACGGCTTTCCCCATCCTGAACAATAATATCTTGTAGATTTGTGGGTGTCCCACTGCTTGTTTGTCGCATAATTGCACCAACCAAGGCAGGAATGTCCGTAAAGGCAATATCACCATTTAAAAAAGCTTTGACAGCTTCTTCATTTGCCGCATTCAGCGCGATGGTCGCATAACCACCACGTTCATGCGCTTCATAAGCCAAGGCCAAACAGGGGAAACGCGCCAGATCAGGACGCTCAAAGTCCAAACGCGCTACTGCAAATAAATCCAATGGCGCAACACCCGACACCAAACGTTCAGGCCAACCCAAAGCATAGGCAATCGGCGTGCGCATATCGGGATTTCCCAACTGTGCCAACACCGAACCATCGTTATACGCCACCATCGAATGGATCGTGCTTTGTGGATGCACCACGACTTCCACCTTATCTGCCGATAAACCAAACAGCCAGCAAGCTTCAATCACTTCCAACCCTTTGTTCATCAAAGTAGCAGAATCGACAGAAATCTTTTGCCCCATCGACCAATTCGGGTGCGCCACTGCTTGCGCTGGTGTCACAGCCTGTAAGGCATCTGCCGACCAAGTACGGAAAGGGCCACCTGAAGCCGTCAGTAAGATTTTTTCCACACCATTTTTGCCATCGGTAGGCAGGCATTGGAAAACCGCGTTGTGTTCGCTATCAATGGGTAACAATTCCGCACCGTGTTCGCGGATAGCATCCATGAACAACTGTCCCGACATCACCAAAGCTTCTTTATTCGCCAGCATCACTCGTTTTCCAGCACGCGCGGCAGCTAACGATGGCACAAGACCCGCAGCCCCCACAATTGCCGCCATAACGTAGTCCACTGACTCATGCGCTGCCACCCACGCTAAAGCGTCCATGCCTGCCAACACTTGAGTTTCACTTCCAGTTTGGTGTAACTGCCGCGTTAGCGTTTCAGCCGCGACTTCATCCACCATGACAGCGTAGCGCGGCTGAAACTGTAAGCATTGTGCTAATAACCGCTCCACATTATGGTGAGCGGTTAGAGCAAAGACTTGAAAACGGTCAGAATGACGCGCAATCACATCCAAGGTGCTAACACCAATGCTGCCACTTGCGCCTAAAATCGTTACGGTTTTGCGTTGTGTCATCGACATGATTACAGAATCCAAAACAAACCAAGGGTAAAGATGGGGGCTGCTGCCAACATGCTATCCACACGATCCAAAATACCACCATGCCCTGGTAATAAGCTGCCGCTGTCTTTTACACCAGCCTCGCGTTTTAGCAAGCTTTCAAACAGATCACCTGCGACCGACATACACACCGTAAACATTGATAACACGATAAACGACACCGAAATGCCCGCTGGCAATGCCAGCCACCATGAACCGAAAATCGCCCACAAACTGGTAGCAGCCAATGCACCGTAAAAACCTTCGCGGGTTTTTCCAGGACTTAAAGCAGGTGCTAGTTTTGTTTTACCCAAAGCACGTCCGGTGAAATACGCCGCTGTATCAGCTAATGCAATCAGACCAATTAGGTACAATACATAACGCGCATCCATCAAATGCAATCTGAACAAGGCAAACCATGCGGGAATGAGAATAAAAATACCCAAAATTCGCATGAATTTCGCGTGATGTTTATACAACCCGACATGACTCGCGTAAGTTATCAAAGCCACCAAAATCCCCAGCCACACAGGTACACTTACCCACAGAATAAGCGTCAATGGCACGGGAATAAATAATAACGGGGCAGCGACCGCCATCAACGCCAGCGCACCCAATGCACGCTGCTGCTTTGCATGACACTCAGTAAGATTTGCCCATTCCCAACTCCCCAAACCGACAATAATGAGCAATGCTAATGCCGCAAATCCCTGAGATGGCAGCCATAAAATACTCCCGAATACAATACAGATTAGGATCAAACCTGTGATAATACGCTGTTTCAGCACCCTATCCTCCACCTGAAACTTGCTCACCTGTCATGCCAAAGCGACGTTGGCGGCTTGCAAAATCATTAAACGCTTCTTGCAAACGTTGCTCATCAAACTCAGGCCATAGCACATCCGTGAAATACAGTTCAGCATACGCCAACTGCCATAACAAGAAGTTGCTAATGCGCTTTTCCCCACCAGTCCGAATGAATAAATCGGGTGCAGGCATGTGCGCTGTGGACAAATAAGCATCGAATGTCACCTCATCAAGCTGCATCATGCTCAGCTCACCTGCCACAACCTTTTCTGCCAACTGCCGCGCCGCATGGACAATATCCCAACGCCCACCATAATTCGCAGCAATCAGTAAATGCATTCCTGTGCAACTGGCTGTCAAACCTTCGACCTGTGCAATTTTGCTCTGTAATTCTTTGGGAAACGCTGAACGATCACCGATAAAACGCATTCGTACATTATGGCGTTGCAAAGCGGCGGCTTCGCGTTCCAAAGCAGACATAAACAGAGACATTAAGCCGCTGACTTCTTCTTCAGGGCGTTTCCAGTTTTCACTGCTGAAAGCAAATAAGGTAAGGCATTCGACTCCGGCATCACTACAAGCACGAATCACTTTGCGGGTTGCTTCAACGCCTCGATGATGCCCCATGATTCTGGGTAAAAACCGAGCTTTTGCCCAGCGACCGTTTCCATCCATAACAATGGCAACATGCCGGGGAACAGGATTTTTTTGTGAAATATTTGACATTTGTTCCCACAAAATAGCCGCTCATGACTGAGCGGCTGATAGTATGTTATTAAACTTCCATCAACTCTTTTTCTTTTTTCTCCAACACTGCTTCCACTTCTTTAATGTAGTGGTCGGTCAGTTTTTGGATGTCGTCGGTAGCGCGACGCTCTTCGTCTTCAGAAATTTCTTTCTCTTTCAACAATGCTTTAAAATCGCCGTTTGCATCACGACGAATATTGCGAATCGCAACCCGCGCTCCTTCTGCTTCACCCTTAACCACTTTAACCAGATCGCGACGACGTTCTTCTGTCAAAGCGGGCAACGGCACACGAATAACCGTGCCATCGTTGGAGGGGTTTAACCCCAAATTAGATGTCAGGATCGCCTTTTCAATTTTGCCCGCCATTGGCTTTTCCCAAGGCACGACTTTTAGGGTGCGTGCGTCCTCGGTGCTAATATTTGCCACTTGGCTTAACGGCACATCTGAACCGTAATAGTCGACCGTTACTTGATCCAACAGGCTCGGATGCGCCCGACCAGTACGCACTTTTGCCAGATCATGCTTCAGGGATTCGATGCTTTTTTGCATCCGCTGCTCGGCATCTTTTTTAATGTCTGCAATCATGTGTTCTCAAACCTCAACCAGAGTTCCAACCGTCTCACCACTCACCATCGCAGCGAGTGCCCCCGGTGCGAACATATCAAACACACCAAGAGGAAGTTTATTATCACGGCACATCACCATTGCCGTTAAATCCATGACACCCAACTGACGTTGAATCGCGTCATCGAAGGATAACCGATCAAAGCGTTTCGCCGCAGGATTTTTTTTCGGATCAGCATCATAAATGCCATCAACCTTTGTCGCTTTCAACAGCAAGTCACACTGCAACTCCACTGCTCGCAAACTCGCCGCAGTATCCGTCGTAAAGAACGGATTACCCGTCCCAGCCGCACAAATAACAATGCTGCCGTTTTCTAAATAACGACGGGCTGAATGTGCTGTGTACCGCTCACCAATTTGGTCGATGCCTAATGCGGTCATCACACGGCATTGCCCGCCAAGTTTTTCAATGGCATCTTGCATGGCAAGGGAATTCATCACGGTGGCTAACATGCCCATTTGGTCGCCACGCACACGATCCATGCCTTTTTCGGCCAAGCCCGCACCACGGAACAAATTTCCGCCACCGATAACAATGGCAACTTGCACGCCAGAACGTTGCAACGCTAGGGATTCATTTGCAACACGGTAAAGAATCTCTGGATCAATGCCGGAATCTTGGTTGCCTAACAAGGCCTCACCACTTAATTTTAGGAGGATGCGCTGAAAACGCGAGGTATTAGATGACATGAAAACGCCTGCCGCTAATGAATGTGGGTGTATTTATACAGATGACAGCAAAAAGGGGCAACCTGTGCCCCTTTTTTTGTGCTACTTCGCACGCTTTTCCAGAAGATTACGCTTTGCTGGCCGCTGCTGCTTGTGCCGCAACTTCATCAGCAAAGTTTTCTTGTTTCTTCTCGATGCCTTCACCCACTTCTAAACGGATGAATTGGCTAACGCTTGCGCCTTTAGAAGCCAACAAGTCGCCAACGGTTTGGTCTGGGTTCATGACAAATGGTTGACCAACCAAGGTAATTTCACCCAAGAACTTTTTCATACGACCAACAACCATTTTCTCAGCAATTTCGCGTGGTTTGCCACTTTGCATTGCGATGTCGATTTGGATGTTGCGCTCACGTTCAACGATTTCAGCAGGAACGCCTGATTCGTCAACACAAACAGGGCGGCTTGCTGCGATATGCATTGCAATGTGCTTACCTACTTCGCCATCGCCACCGTTTAAGCATACCAATACACCGATACGCGCACCGTGTTGATAAGAAGCGATTTGGCCTTCGCCTGCATCAACCAGTTGCAGACGACGCACTTGGATGTTTTCACCGATTTTTGCAATCAATGCTGTGCGGTTTTCTTCAACGCTTTGACCATTAGCCAGTGTCAAAGCAGATAAAGCTTCAACGCTGTCCGGTTGCACTGCTAACGCTGCTGCACCTACCGCATTGGCGAACTCAACAAAGTTGCTGTCGTTCGCAACGAAGTCGGTTTCGC
>CAZEQX010000043.1:0-17198 GCA_964514635.1 uncultured Thiothrix sp. | reverse complement strand
CTTCCAACGCGCCTGTTTTTTTCGGTTTGAAGTAAGTCGAGCCTTTTGGCGTATTGCGCACGCGCCAGTAGTAGATCAAGCCGTAAACAATCGCAATTGCGCCAGTCACCATCACCGCAACACGCCAGCCGTATTCCGCACCGACTAAAGTGGCAATCGTTGGTAACAACCACGCTGCACCTGCCGAACCGAAGTTACCCCAGCCGCCGTAAACACCTTGGGCAATACCCGTTTGGCGTGCCGGAAACCATTCACTAATCAGACGGATACCGACCACGAAACCCGCGCCAACCATACCTGCCAACAAGCGTGTCAAAGCCAGTTGTTGGTAATCCTGCGCCATTGCAAAGAAGATACTGATAATCCCACCGAGGATCAGAATCCCCGCGAACATAATGCGTGGGCCAAAACGGTCAACCATCATTCCCACCACAATACGCGCTGGGATGGTCAAAGCAATATTCAAAGTCAGCAGTAATTTGGCTTGTAAGTCAGTCAGTTGTAGCGATTCACGAATGAATGGCATGAGTGGCGCGTGTGCAAACCACACCATGAAACTGACAAAAAACGCAAACCAACCCAAGTGCAGGGTGCGAATATTCGCCTTGGAAAAATCCAAGAGATTAAACCGCTCAGTTTGATTGTTATCCATTGCATTACCTCAAAACACAAATGCTAGAAACAAAAAAGCCCTGACATTGGCACTATCTGTTACGGAGGAGGAGAACAGATAGCTCAATATCAGGGCTGCTTTACCCAGTGATCTACGCACATTCGTTGTGCGAAAAAGAAGGCTTTTAAACGGTGCATTCATCGTTAAATGCACCAACACTCTCGTTAATGCAATATTAATGCCAGATTTTGTTTTGCGCTTAATCAAATAATTAAGTGAATTTGGGGGGAATAACTGCACTAACAATGTGATTATTTCGGCTATTTAGCACCCTAATAGCGCACTTTACACGAGGTTGTTTAAGTAATGTTCAATTAAGGCGATAGGTAGCGCACTATGATGCAGCGCACCAATTTGGTTCTAGTGCGAATATAAAAAGTGCAGAGCACGCAAAACGAGATTTGTTAAAAAATAGCAACTTTTTGATTAAATTGAACATTATAAGGTTGGCACAGCATTTGCTTTAAAGAAACCAAGCGCGGTCAACGGCGACTGCACTGAAGACTCTTTATTGAAGTGATTCCTCCTCTTCCAGCTCGTGCGACGTAGTGCGGGTACTTTGGGTAAAGATGCCCTGACCTCTGTTGGACTCTCCTCGTCAACAGGTGTCAGGGCTTTTTTTTTGGCTTGAGCAAAGCTGAAACAGGCGAGACAAATTGACTGAGGTTCTTTTATGACTGACACGAAAAAACCGGGTACACCAAACAATTCCAATACCATCAACACCGACCGTCGCAACTTTCTGTTGAAAAGCGGCTTATTGATGGGGGCTGGCTCTATTATGGCAGCAGTTCCAGCGGGTGTGCGTAATGCGGCTTGGGCAGCGGGTTCTGACAAACCAGAAAAAACCGAAATCAAAGTCGGTTTCATTCCGTTGACCGACTGTGCCAGCGTTGTCATGGCGAATCTGAAAGGTTTTGACAAAAAATACGGTATTACCATTACGCCAAGTAAAGAAGCATCATGGGCAGCGGTGCGTGACAAACTCACCAACGGCGAACTGGATGCCGCACACGTTTTATACGGTTTGATCTACGGCGTACAAATGGGCATCGGTGGTCCACAAAAAGACATGGCGAACCTGATGACGCTCAACCGTAATGGTCAGGCAATCACCATTTCCAAACAATTGAATGAAAAAGGTGTGACTGACGGTGCGTCGTTAGCCAAATTCATGAAAGAAAACCCACGCGAATACACCTTTGCGCAAACCTTCCCGACAGGTACGCACGCCATGTGGTTGTACTACTGGTTGGGTAGCCTCGGCGTGAACCCGATGAAAGACGTGAAAACCATCACCGTTCCGCCTCCGCAAATGGTTGCTAACATGCGTATCGGTAACATGGATGGCTACTGCGTAGGTGAACCGTGGAATGCCCGCGCTATCGCCGACAAAATCGGTTTCACCGTCGAAACCACGCAAGGTATCTGGAAAGATCACCCTGAGAAAATCCTCGGCACAACGGCTGAATGGGTAAAAGCGAACCCGAACACCGCTCGCGCCTTGATTTCTGCGGTATTGGAATCTTCCAAATTCATCGACGACATGGCAAACCGTGGCGAAGTGGCGAAAGCAATTTCCGACAAAGCTTATGTCAACACCACGCCAGACGTTATCGAAGGTCGTATGAAAGGTGAATACGATAACGGTATCGGCAAAACCTGGAAAGACGACAACTACATGAAATTCCACGCGAATGGCGATGTGAACTTCCCGTACTTGTCTGACGGTATGTGGTTCTTAACCCAACACAAACGTTGGGGCTTGCTGAAAGATCACCCTGATTACTTGGAAGTAGCGAAAAAAGTCAACCAAATCGACCTGTACAAACAAGCAGCCGAAGCAGCGAAAGTCGCTGTTCCAAGCAGTGATATGCGCGAGTCTACCCTGATCGACGGCGTGAAATGGGACGGCAAAGACCCGAAAGCTTACGCTGATAGCTTCACGGTTAAGGCGTAATTCCCCTATCCCCTAACTCTTCCCTCACCTGCGGGGGGAAGGGTGTAAAGAGCAAGATGGGAACACCGCTTAAAGCGGACGAATCCCCTCAGGAGTTTTCATATGTGGAAAGAACGTTTACTTGGGTGGTCAGCCCCTGTCTTGGGCTTGGTGTGTTTTATTTTATTGTGGTCGTTGGTTTCTGCTTCCAACCAACAATTACCCGGACCTGGCCCGACATGGGATGCGGCGATTGAATTGTTTAAAGACCCGTTTTATCAAAACGGCCCCAATGACCAAGGAATCGGTTGGAATATTTTAAACTCACTGGAGCGTGTCGGCATTGGTTTTGGCATGGCCGCACTGATTGGGATTCCCGTTGGTTTTGTGATTGGTCGCGTAAAGTTCTTCAACGATATGCTGTCACCAATTATTAGCTTATTGCGTCCGGTTTCGCCATTGGCTTGGCTGCCGATTGGTTTGCTGGTGTTCCAAAAAGCTGAACCCGCTGCTATTTGGGTGATTTTCATTTCCTCGATTTGGCCAATGATTATTAACACGGCGGTTGGGGTGGAGCGTATTCCACAGGATTATTTAAACGTGGCACGGGTATTGAACCTGTCCAAATGGAAAATGTTTACCAAGATTTTATTACCAGCGACGTTGCCCTATGTCATGACGGGGATTCGTTTAGCGATTGGGGTTGCGTGGTTAGTTATCGTGGCGGCGGAAATGCTAACAGGCGGTGTGGGTTTGGGTTTCTGGGTTTGGGACGAATGGAATAACCTGAAAGTCGAACACATTATTATCGCTATCTTTGTCGTCGGTCTCGTCGGGCTACTGTTAGAACAACTGCTGCTGCTGTTAGCCAGCCGCTTGAGAACTGAGTGAGGTTTATTATGGACTCTACAAAATACGTCCAGCTTGAACACGTCAACATGATCTTCAACACGAAAAAAGGTGCTTTCCAAGCGTTGAAGGATGTCAACCTGAACATTGCTGAAGGTGAGTTCATCGCCCTGATCGGTCACTCTGGTTGCGGCAAATCCACCGTGTTGAACATTGTTGCAGGACTGCTAAATCACACTGACGGCGTGGCTTTGTGTGCCGACCGTGAAATCAAAGGTCCAGGCCCTGAACGTGCGGTGGTATTCCAAAACCACTCGCTGTTGCCGTGGCTGACCTGCTTTGACAATGTGTACTTGGCGGTCGACCGTGTATTTGGCAGAACCGAAAGCAAAGCGGATTTGAAACGCCGTACTCACGAAGCCTTGGCAATGGTGGGTTTGAGCCATGCGGAACACAAATTCCCGAATGAAATTTCCGGCGGGATGAAACAACGGGTGGGGATTGCCCGCGCTTTAGCAATGGACCCGAAAGTCCTGCTGATGGACGAACCGTTCGGCGCGTTGGATGCTTTAACCCGTGCGCATTTGCAAGATGAGCTGATGAAAATCACCGCTGCTACTAAAAAGACTGTGATCATGGTAACGCACGATGTCGATGAGGCGGTGTTGCTTTCTGACCGCATTGTGATGATGACCAATGGTCCGGCGGCGACAGTGGGCGAAATTCTGCACGTTGATTTGCCACATCCGCGTAATCGTTTGGCATTGGCTGACAATGCGCAATACAACCACTACCGCGCAGAAGTTTTACGTTTCTTGTATGAAAAACATGCTCATAAGGACGCTTCTTCTACACCAGCGGCTAAACCTACAGCGGATGCGGAAGCCAGTGAGCCTGCGGCAAATGTCGTGGAGTTAAAAAAACCCGCTAAAGCGGCGTAAGCGTTAAACGTCTTCTCAGGAGTCACAGCATAAAAGCTGCTGCCTTTTTGCCCTGCTCACAGCCTTGTGAATGGGGCTTTTTTTTGCCTGTTCTGGCAAGCCCGATACCATAAATAGCGACTATCCAGCAACTTATCCAGTGGTTATAACCACTTTTCAGGGTAATTTTTCTCTACAGCGTCTAAAATGGAATAATACAATTCATTCACGTCGGGTAAGGGTCGAGTTGTTCTTGCTTGTGAGCGGGCTGAGTACAATCATCAGGACATAACAATGCTTAAAAAGATGCAGGGATTTTCGCGGGGCGAACATTGGCAGCAATGGTTACGCGCGGGTTTTATTTCACTGAGCTTTTGCCTAAGCACGGCAGTGCTTGCCGCGACACCGTTGGCGCATAAAACCCAAGAAGATGTTTTGCAGTGGGTGGATCAGTTCCAACCGAACAGTTTGAAAGCGGGGAAGGGGCTGACTTTTTCGGCATTGATTGATGAATTAAACCTCAATCGCGTGGTGTATGTGGGGGAAATCCACGACCGTTACGACCATCACCTGACACAATTGGCCATCCTCAAAGCCTTGCATCAACGTAATCCGCGCCTTGCGATTGGGGTGGAATGGTTTCAGCAGTCTTTTCAGGGCGTGGTGAATGATTTCTTAGCGGGCAAAATCGACGAAGAAACCTTACTACGACGCACCGAATATTTCGAGCGTTGGCGTTATGACTACCGCATGTTGCGCCCGATCATGGAATACGCTAAAGCGAATCAATTACCTGTTATTGCTTTGAATGCACCGTCCGAACTGACGCGCAAAGTGTCCAAGGATGGTTTGGAGGCATTGAATGTGGCGGAACGGGCGCAATTACCCAAACGCATTACCCCGCCAGACGATGCGTACCGTTCGCGCTTGGAGAAGATTTTTACCACCCACGCGACCAGCGAGAAAAAGCAGTTGAACAATTTCATGATGGTTCAGCGTATTTGGGACGAAACAATGGCGCAAAACATTACGCGCTTTTTGAATCCGAATCCGGCGTGGCGCATGGTTGTATTTTCGGGGTCGGGTCATATCAGTTATGACGCGGGGATTCCACAAGATGTTGCCCAACAATTGCCTCAAATCCGTCAGGCAACGGTGATTAGCAGCGATGCGCGGGATGTAGAACGCGACATGGTGGATTACGCGGTCTTAACACGCCCATTGAGTTTGCCACCCACTGGTAAATTGGGCGTATGGTTGGAAAATAAGGGCAAGTCTGTGGTGATCGGGGAAATGGCGAAAAACAGCGCGGCGCGTAAAGCTGGTTTACAAACGGGTGATAAAATCCTCACGTTAGACGGTGTAACCATTCACAGTACGGCTGATTTAACCCTCGAACTTGCCCAGACTCAGCCTGGGCAAGTGGTCAAAATGGCTATCGAACGCAAAGGCAAGGAAAAACCACAAGCCTACGATGTCACGCTGCATTAACTAACCCAGTAGACTGCGCAACATCCACGCATTTTTTTCGTGGATTTGCATCCGTTGTGTCATTAAATCAGCGGTTGGCTCATCGTGTGCGTCATCCACTACAGGGAAGATGCTACGCGCCGTGCGTACCACGGCTTCTTGACCTTGCACCAATTGGCGAATCATTTCTTGCGCATTAGGTACACCTTCTTCTTCTGGAATGGACGTTAATCGCGCAAAAGCACGGTAGGTTGCAGGGGCTGGATAACCCAAAGCGCGAATGCGTTCCGCGATTAAATCCACCGCTAGGGCTAATTCGTTGTATTGCTGTTCAAACATTAAATGTAGGGTATTAAACATGGGTCCGGTAACGTTCCAATGGAAGTTATGTGTCTTCAGGTAGAGTGTATAAGTATCTGCTAGTAAACGAGAAAGCCCATCCGCAATGGCATGGCGTTGTTCTGTCGAAATACCGATATTGATTTCCATGATGTTCTCTCCGTTGCGTCTGTTATAACGTGTTGATGCGGTCAGTATACGCAGCGATTGATCGTTCTGTGAATTGGATTATTTATCTCATAACATCCGGTATTTTCAAACGTAGAGGAGCTTTTCATGCAAGCAGATTTTTGGCACGCCCGCTGGGAACAGAATCAAATCGCTTTCCATCAAGACCAAATCAACGACTATTTGCAACAGTTCTGGGACGCACTTCAGATTCCCACTGCTGTTGAGCAACCGAGCCACGTTTTTGTACCGTTGTGTGGCAAAACGCGGGATATGTTGTGGTTACAAGCGCAAGGTTATGCTGTCTTGGGGGTGGAACTTAGCCCGATTGCGGTGCGTGATTTTTTTGCTGAAAACCAATTAACGCCTACAATTACTAGCGTGGGAAGCTTTGAACGTTGGGAAGCGAATGGCTTGACCATTTTGTTAGGGGATTTTTTCGCATTGACTGCAAAAGACGTGGTGGAATGCCAAGCCGTGTTTGACCGCGCGTCGTTAATTGCGTTACCTCCTGCAATGCGAGCAGATTACGCACAACATTTGATGCAAATTTTACCCGATACTGCCCCTGTTTTATTGGTAACGATGGAATACGAACAAGCCGAAATGAAAGGCCCGCCATTTGCGGTGCATGAAGTCGAAGTGCGTGAATTGTATGAACCTGTTTATCAAGTGGAGCGTTTGTTGGCTTGTGATGCAATGGCGGAGAACCTGCATTTTCAAAAGCGCGGTATGACGCAATTGACAGAAAAGGTGTACCGCTTACAGAAAAACTTATCATGATGATTTGTTAATTAATCGCTAACTACGCTAACTCCATCGGAAAAATAAGACTATTAATAGTCAGGGTTAGTATGCTCAGAGGGTAGGACTAATTGACTGGGACGCACATCCATACTGCATGGTCATTGCACAAACCCTCGTTTCAGTTTTGGATTGCTCAACAACCAACTGACTCTGCCACGGCAGAGTCGCTATACTAGTGAGTGCAAAGTAAAGCAATGAAAAACGTTCAGAAAAATGTCATTTTTTCGGGGGTAGGCTATATTCTGCCCCTGATTGCGGCTCTCGCCACGATTCCTATCATGGTCAAATACTTGGGTATAGACTTATACGGTTTGTATGCTATTTGTATTTCGATTGTGGGTTTCATGACGTTGGTGGATTTGGGTGTTGGGCAAACCATTGTTAAGTATGTTGCCGAATACGAAGTTACCGAAAAACGCCATGAAATCAAACCATTGCTGGATATAGCCTTTCTGATTTATGTGGGGATTGGTTTGGTAACAGCAGGGTTGCTTTATGTCTTTTCCGCCGAATTAGGGCAGTTATTTTATAAAGTACCAGAAAGACAAGCATTAGCACAGTCGGTCTTACACATGACAGCTATTGCTTTGTTTTTTAGTTACATCAATCAGTTCTTTATTAATATTTGTAAAGCGTATCACCGTTTTGATATTCCAGCCATTATCCAAAATGTGGGAAATCTTGGGGGGATTATCTTATCCACTGCTTTGCTGATCATGGGGTATTCGATTGTTGAAATCATGATTGGTTATATTGTTATTTACGCGGCAGGATTCATTTTTGGTTATTTGTCATGTTTGAAGATATTACCGCCAGAAGTTAAATTGGGGTTCTCATTTGATAAAGCCGTATTTGAGAAAATCATTTCTTTTAGTTTTTATACTTTTATTAGCAATTTCACGGCATCTTTAACCACTCGTGCTGATAAATTGGTAATTGGTAGTGTGATTGGTACAGAAGCCGTAACATTTTACCAGATCCCTTATACCATTGCGCAAATGGCTAATGGCATTATTCACACCTTGGTACAAATCGTATTCCCACGCTTTAGTGAATTAGTGGGTTTAAATGATCACGACCGCTTACTCAGTCTCTATAAAAAAGTCACGCTGGCAATGTTATTCATCAGTATGCTAATCGGTGTGGCTTTGATTAGTGCGGGTGGTGAGTTTTTAAAGGTTTGGATTTCTCCTGAGTTTGCTGAAAAAGCCACCGTAACACTGCAAATCATGGCCGTTTATTTCTTTTTGAACTCCAATATTGTTACCTCTTACTGGCTGATCCAAAGTAAAGGCAATGCGAAACTGATTGCTCTCATTTCGATTTTTGGCACAACTATCTATTTCATTGGCCTAAATTATCTGGGGCAGCATTTTGGTTATAACGGTGCAGCCGTCGCGTTGTTTATTATTTTAGTCCCTGTGCCGATTTGGTTCTTCTGGGTGCAACGTCATGTTGGACATCCGTTTATCGAATTTTTAGGTTGGTTAATCATGACAGGTCTTGTGGGTGGTTTATTTAGCTATTGCTTGCTGCAATTAAATCACTGGTTAGCAAATAGTTATCTCGCTATCGTTGTTGATGGTTTTATTATTTGCAGCTTGTTATTGGTTGCTGTGATGTACATGAAAAATAACCATTTATTGTCACGTTAGTTATTGATTAATAAATAAAATTGGTTTTTCACTCCATTTTTAAAAAATAACATGTTATGGCGGAGGGTACGCAATATCCTTCGCCATTTTTATTTTCTCCCGAAAACTTACAAAGTTGGCTATACTCGCGTTTGTATTTTTATTTACACCATATTTATAGTTTATTAGAAGCCAAATTTTTACTGATGAGAAATGTAAAGAAAAACGTAGTCTACTCAGCTATTGGTTATATGTTGCCATTGCTTGCTGCATTGGTGACTATCCCAATCATGGTAAAACATTTGGGTAGTGATTTATATGGCTTATATGCAATTTGTATTTCCTTGGTTGGTTTCATGACCTTGGTTGATTTGGGGGTCGGGCAAACTGTGGTTAAATATGTCGCGGAATACGAAGCTACCGAGCAGCGTTATGCGGTTAAACCTTTACTGGATATTGCTTTTCTGATTTATGTGGTTATTGGTTTTTTGGCTGCGAGTTTATTGTTTGGATTTTCAGGAAAATTAGGCACGTTCTTTTTTGAAAATAACGAACAGCAATTATTGGCAAAATCCGTGTTGCAATTAACCGCTATCGCATTGTTTTTTAGTTATGTGAATCAGTTTTTTGTGAATGTGTGTCGTGCTTATCACCGTTTTGATATTCCTTCTATTATGCAGAATGTGGGTAATTTGGGTGGTATTGTTTTGGCTAGTGCATTGCTATTGATGGGATATTCTATTAAAGCAATTATGCTGGGGTATATTGTTATTTACAGCACTGCTTTTGTTTATGGTTATTATGCCAGTAGCAAAGTCATACCTGCCGAGATTAGATTAGGCTTTGCTTTTGATAGAGATGTCTTTCAAGTGATTTTGGATTTTAGTTTGTATGCTTTTATTAGCAACTTCTTGCATTCTTTAACATCACGCGGCGACAAGTTATTTATCGGTGGTATTATTGGTGCAGAAGCAGTAACGTTTTATCAAATCCCTTACACCATTGCGCAAATGGCTAATGGTATCGTGCATACCTTGGTGCAAATTGTGTTTCCACGTTTTAGCGAATTGGTTGCTTTAGAAGAAGAAGAAAAATTGGCTGCATTGTACAAAACCGTTACGCAAGCCATGATGTTAATCAGCGGTTTTCTAGCGGTATTACTCATTACAGTTGGTGATGATTTCTTAACTTTATGGTTATCAGAAGCATTTGCTGCTAAAGCCGCAATAACATTGCAGATTATGGCTGTTTATTCGTTTTTCCAAGCAAACATTGTGGTGTCTTATTGGTTGGTGCAAAGCACAGGCAACACAAAATTAATTGCGTGGATTTCCTTATTAGGTGCGACGATTTACTTTATGAGCGTTTACTTTCTGGGAAAAACCTTCGGTTATAATGGTGCGGCAGCGGCATTATTCGGGTTATTAGTTCCCGTGCCTATTTGGTTTATTTGGTTGCAACGTCATCTTGCGTATCGCTTTGGTGAATATTTGTGGTGGTTAAGCGTCACGATATTGGGTGTATTGAGTTTGATTTATGCTCTCAATACCATGAATGATTACTTGGACAACCCTTTGTTGGCAATATTGGCTGATGGTGTGATTGCTGTTGGGTTATTGTTAGGCGGGTTATGGTTACTATTCAAACCCAGTCAATTGACATGGTTTGTGAAGCGTCATTCGGCTTAATAGATGTTTTGATCTGCCAGTGTGTATCCGCATTGGTGGGTTATTGGTATTCAGCGCGTACTTGTTCAACGCGGTATTTCACTTTATCAATAAACCCAGCCAGTTTCTGCTTTTTGTTCGGGTCTTCTACTTGTTCTAACAAATTGTTTGCCATCGTAAAATCACCTAGCATCGCATAACCTGAAGCTAAGTGACAGGCAATACTTGAACGCGGTTCTGCCCCTTTGGGTAAGTTTTTCGCTAAATCATTCACGTCTTGTAAGACCTGTTGTGCAGCGATTTGATTACCAAATAATGCCTGTTCATTGGCAATGCGTATCATCAAATTTAAGCGTTCAGGTAGGTTTTTGATAGTGGCAGTTTTTTCAATCGCTTGTTGTAGGCTTGCGCCTGCTAAATCCCATTCATCCAATAATAAATGCGCTTTACTAATTGTACCTAAAATCAATGCCTGTTGTGTGGTGTCGGTAGTTTGTGCTAATTCGTTTTGAATGTGTGTAATGGTTTCGCGGGCTTTATTGCGCTGTGCGTGTTGTAATTGCCATTCCGCAATATCCAATTGTAATAAAGTGCGTGGATAAGCTTCTTTCACTTGGTCGATAATCGTATTGGCTAGGTCTGATTCATCCAGCTTTAGTAATTGTTGAATGCGGCGGCGGTTTTCAGCGTGCTGGTCTTGGGTAATCACAAAACGCGGTGGCACGATTTTATAGCCTTCTATTTCGTGAATGGCGGCTTGCGAGGTTTCTTCGTGGATATGGCGTGTTTTTACCGCTTCTGGATTAGCGGGTGGTTGGTCGTCGGTTTTCAATGCCGTGGTGATTTTAACCTGACGGGTTGGCTGGTCGGTGGTACTGGTGGTGCTGTCGTCGTGGGTTGGGGTATCCGCGCTGACATCTTTCACTAGGGCTTGTGCTTTATCCATTGCTTCTTGTAAGCGTTTTTTGGCGGCTTCTTCCTGTGCGACTTTTTCCGCTGCGGCTTTGGCCTCTATTTCGGCGACTTCTTCTGGGGTGAGTTGGTTGTGATAATACAAAACCCCCAACATCAGCGTCAGCGCGGTGGCAAACCCCACGACCCACGGTAGTACGGGTTTGTCTTCTTTGACTGTGCCGAGTTTGCGGCGTGCTTCTTCGCGTAAGAGCGTTTCTTCTTCCTGTTTGGCGCGTTCTAGGGTTTCGCGGATGCGTTGCGCCCGATCCATATCCTGTTTGTGTCTTTCGTCTGCAAGAATGGCATTGCGGCGTTTTTTGAGGTGGTAACGTTCACCCACAATGCCGCAGCGTTCACAGGCATCCAGTCTGCCGCTGTTTTCTTTGAGTTTGGGTTGTTGATGCCCACAAGCAGGGCATTGGTAAATGGCGGTATCGGCTGTTTCGGTGGGTTCTTCTTTGGCGAGCAACTGTAAGGTGGGGCGCATTCCGCATTGAACATCGAGTGTGGCTAATTGTTCGACAATAGCGCGTGCTTGTTCTTCGGTTAAGCATTCACAAATCGCAGTCATGCCATTGTTGAAGAGTAGGGCTTCTGACAGTTTAAATTCCAGACGCGGGTTATCATCCCCCAATAAGGTGAGTATGTCGCGCACTAGCGTTTCTTCCGATTTGGTGGAATTGTTTTCCTCAATAAACAGATCGAAAAGTTGTTCTGCCATAACCTCTGCCTGAGTTTTTATTTTTATCCGATTATCGCGATAACGGTAAGGTTAGGGGCTAGGGGTTAAGCTGTAAACAGTTCGCTGATAAACGCGCCAATACCGTCTAAATGTTTGGCATAACGCTGTGCTTATTGCTTGCTAACCGTGCTGTTGTCACATTTCTTTTGGTGGCAACCACAACTGGTTGGTGTTTGTGTCGGTTCGGGGACAAGATCCATTCCCCCTTCATGCCACGGGTTGCAACGCCCAATACGACGAATAGCTAACCAGCTACCGCGCAGTGCGCCATGTTTTTGAATGGCTTCGTGCGCATAATGTGAGCATGTTGGGTAAAAACGGCAGTTACTACCCAGCCACGGGCTAATAACCAGTTGATAAAAGCGAATCAATACGATCAGGACTGTTTTCAATGCATTTTCCTTCTGGGAAGCTTAAATCGTGAATTTTGCACGCCTTCTGCACGCAAACTCCATACCTTGCTCACGGTTTTTCCATTATTTCCCTTTATACTGAATAGTGAAAATTAACCGAAAAATTAGGAGTAAGCCGTATGCAGCATTGGCGTTTTTACGGGAAATTCGTAGCAATAGCATTCATTATGCTGTTATTGCTGATTCCGCAGGCATTTATTTTTAGCGTGGTTCAAGAGCGTGAAGGGTGGCGAGAACAAGCGTATCAAAGCATTGGGCAAAGTTGGCCGCGTGAACAGACGCTTGTCGGGCCATTGCTGGTATTGCCTTATCAGGTTTCGCGTTTAAGTAAGGAACGTGTCGTTGATGCCAACGGTAAAGAACGGGAGGTGATTGGTGAAGAATTGGTTCAGGCGAGTGTGGTTTTAATGCCGCAACACTTGAACGTTGCCAGTCAGTTAGAAACCACCCTGCGTTACCGTGGGATTTACGCTGTTCCGGTTTACAGTAGCCAGTTGCAGGTTAAAGGTGCGTTTGACCCACAACAAGTCGCAGAAGCGATTGCTAAGGTGCAAAGTGAACAGGTGCAATGGGGTAAACCGTATTTGTCAGTTGCGGTGAGTGATCAACGCGGCATTGTCAGTGCGCCAACATTGCAATGGGTGACAGGTACTGTGCCATTCCAGCCTGGGAGCAATTTAAAAGGCAATGAGGTGGAAGCAGGAATGCACGCATTGTTACCTGTCGCCAAGCCACAGGAACTGACTAATCTGGCTTTCCAGTTTGATTTGAATCTAAATGGTATGCGTGGCATGAACTTCGCGCTGTTATCACGCGACACACAAATACAGCAGAGCGCGAATTGGGCCAGCCCCAGCTTCATGGGAGAGATGCTGCCTTCAGAGCGCAAAATTACCAGCACAGGTTTTAATGCGGTATGGCGAGCATCGGCCTTTTCCGTGAATGCCAATGAAGGGTTGGAACAATGTCAACGCGGTGATTGTGGGAATCTCACCAAACATTCAGTCGGGGTGAATTTGATTCAAACTGTGGATGTTTACCAACAAGCCGAACGTAGCGTCAAATACGCTTTGTTATTTATTGTTTTGACGTTTGGGGTATTGATGCTGTTTGAATTGCTGAAACGTTTACGCATTCATCCGGTGCAATACACGCTGGTCGGTTTTGCCTTGTTGGTGTTTTACTTACTATTAATTTCTTTGTCCGAGCACATGGCCTTTCTGATGGCCTACGCGCTGGCTGCTAGTGCAAGCACGGGATTACTAACCCTGTATTTCGGTGCGATTCTTCGCAGTCGACGTTTAGGTTGGTCATTAGGCGCGGGATTAGCGAGTTTGTACGCATTGCTATACCTGATTTTGCAGGCGGAAGAAAATGCATTGTTGATGGGAAGTTTATTGTTATTTGCTGTATTAGCGGTATTGATGTTGGGTACTCGCCATTTCGACTGGTACGCACTTATGGGGAAAACCACGGAAAATCAGGCCAATGCTGAGTCTGCACAAAATCTGCAAAAAACTTCCTTGGTATCTCCATAGAATGTGAACATTACATTCACATTTAGCGAGTAATCTCCATAGCTGACACTACTCACCGAACCGAGAAGCTGAGATATGAAAACAATAATCTCTCTGGTAATGTCAGTTTGCTCGGTGGGTTTTATAACCCCGGAAACTCACCGGATTCCAACCGATTTCGCGACACGGGTTGGTTGGAATCCTGAATTTTCCCGTCTTTTGCCCATCATTCGTAGCAAATCAGTGATAACAAACTTACGTTTCTTGCTGTGCTTTGTTTTCGCGCACATGCGCAACTGCGCTAAAATATTTTATAGTAATGTTTATAAATTTTTATTGAAACGGTTAAGTTATGAATAAGCACATCCTTATTGCTGATGATGACCCCCATATTCGCGATGTACTCAGTTTTGCTTTGGAAAAAGCTGGAATGCAACTGACCTTAGCGGAAGATGGGCGACAAGCGTTGGATTCCTTTCGCAGTCAAACCGTGCGCCAACAAGCGGCTGATTTGATCGTGCTTGACATCAACATGCCGGAATTGGATGGCTTGGAAGTGTGTCGTGAAATCCGTAAGTTTTCCGATGTACCGATTTTGTTCTTGTCATCGCGTGATGATGAAATCGACCGGATTCTGGGGTTGGAAATCGGTGGTGATGATTACGTCACTAAGCCGTTTAGCCCGCGTGAATTAGTCGCACGGATCAATGTTATTCTCAAGCGTACTCAAGCAACGGCGCGGGTATTAGAACCTGTAGCGACTGAGCTGCGTCATGGCAAGTTGAGTATTCAGCCAGAACAACACACCGCAAGCTGGCAAGGGCAGGAGGTGAATTTAACAGCGACGGAATTTGCCATGTTGCAGATGTTCGCTCGCCAGCCGACGCGCGTTTTTAGCCGTGATAGCATCATGGACAGCGCTTACGACGGTAATGTGTATGTAAGTGATCGCACAATCGATAGCCATATTCGGCATATTCGCCAAAAATTCGCGGAAGTCGGCTGTGAAAATGTTATTGAAACCGTGCATGGCGTTGGGTATAAATTGGCAACATGCCGATAAATGCCCGTTTACCATTACCGCGTAAAACTTTATTTCGCTTACGCACGATTTTATTAATCGTGATGTTAGCGGTGTTAGCCTTGCCGTTAGGGGGCTTGTATTTTTTCCGCATTTACGAAAATGAATTGGTACAACAAACCGAATTAGAACTGATTTCCCAGGCGGCGGTATTATCCGCGACCTTTCGTCAGTTCGTGCGCGAGGCACAACACCAACCTGAACACAAAGCTTCACAACCCTATGGATATGTTCAGTTTTCGCCGATTTTAGGTGGGGAGCGTAACAATGCGTATGCTGCTGCCCCATCACCGCTACCAAGCGATGCAGCATTGACGTACATGCCTGTTGTGCCGCGTTTGGATTTGATTGAAGCGATTGCTCCACCACGTCCGCAGGCACTTCCCCCAACGAAAGCGGTGGATAGCATCGCCAAACAGGTGGGAGAACGCATGGGCGTGATTATGCACGATACGCAAGTCATTACCTTGTCGGGAATGCGTTTGTTGGACATGAATGGTACGGTTATCGCGGGGCGGGAAGAGATTGGGCTGTCTCTAGCGCGGATTCCTGAAGTCAAACGCGCTTTGCATGGGGAATACGCGAGTATGATTCGTCAGCGCATTTCGGATGAACCACCGCCGCCGTTGTATTCGATCAGTCGTGGCACGCACATTCGTGTGTTCGTGGCACTCCCGATTGTTGAGCAGGATCGTTTACAAGGCGTGGTGTATTTATCGCGCACTCCAACCAATATTATCAAACACTTGTATGAAAATCGTCAGGCGGTATTTTTTGCCACCTTAATCTTATTGTTATTGGCTGTATTGCTAATTTTGTTTGTGTCGTCGACCGTTTCGCGCCCGATTCGGGAATTGTTACGCCAAACCGAACGGGTGCGCCAAGGCGAACAGCGTGAAGTGCAGGTGATTCAAAATCCGGTGACGGAAGAAATTGCACAATTGTCAGAAAGTTTCGCGGGTATGTCCCAAGCGTTGGCGGAACGTTCTGATTACATTCGCCGTTTTGCCACCCACGTTTCGCATGAGTTTAAAACGCCATTGACTTCCATGCAGGGAGCATTGGAATTATTGCACGACCATTTGGATTCGATGCCGCCGGAGCGTTCGATTCATTTTATCAATAACTTACTGGCGGATACGCAACGTCTCAAGCAGTTGGTGACACGGTTGTTAGAGTTGGCGCGTGCCGATTCGTTAGAGCCAAATAAACAAACCTCCAGTTTGCCAGCGGCATTTCGTGGTTTACAAAATCGTTACCACGAGCGCGGTTTGGCACTGCATTTCGCCACATCTTTACCTGACCATCGCCTTGCGATTGCGCCGGAAACCCTTGAAACCGTGCTGATTAACTTGCTGGATAACAGCCTGCAACACGGTGCAACGCAGATGACGATTCGTGCCGTATTGCGTGAACAACGTGTGCAATTGGCTCTGCACGATAATGGCGAAGGGGTTTCGCCTGCGAATCGTGACAAGATTTTCACGCCGTTTTTCACCACCAAACGTAGCCGTGGCGGCACGGGTTTGGGTTTGGAAATCGTGGTGTCCATTCTACGCGCTTACGGTGGCAGCATTCGTCTGGGCGAGGCACAAACAGGGGCAGAATTTGTCTTGGAACTGCCCCTCGAAAAACCCGAAAGCAAAGAGCGCTAAGATCTGGGTTTAATCGGGGTAATCACCACGCGGCGATTAGCAGCGAGGGCTTCTTCGTTATCGTCGTCGATTAGCGGTTTGCGTTCGCCATAAAAACGCAGGTCGAATTGTTCTTCGTCCACACCGCGATCCACCAAGAAGTTACGAATCGCTACCGCGCGACGCGCTGATAACACTTCGTTTGCTTCGGCATTTGCGCGTTGGTCGGTATGCGTTTCAATGCGATAGCGGTAGTTCGGGCACGCTTTCATATTGTCAGCGACTTTGGCTAAGATGCCGCTTTTGGAACGGCTAATGCTTGCCGATGCTGTGGGGAAAATTTCTGCGTATAACAAAACCGTGGTGTCACAAGTGAGGGTTGATGCACTGT
>CAZEQX010000042.1:0-17295 GCA_964514635.1 uncultured Thiothrix sp. | reverse complement strand
AGATAGCTTCAGGTGACTGGAGTTCAGACGTGTGCTCTTCCGATCTAATGATTTTCGCCCCAGGTCCAATATAGACATTATCCCCAATACAGGGATACCCCTTATTACGACCGCGATTCGCCATACCAATGGTAACTCCATGTGAAATATTACAATTTTTGCCAATAATGCTTCTACCATTAACAACAATACCACCAAAATGCCCAATGTAAAATCCAGAGCCGATATTGGTGTAATAAGGTATGGAAATACCTAATTTGTATTTCAGGTGTGATAAGAAAAAACGTGCTAAAGGATAAATGCTGTAGCGCCATAACATTACTTGCCGAGTATAAGCCGATGTACGCATCCAAAAGTTATATTGAAATGATGTGTTACTCATTACTTCCCAAATTAAGGAAGCTACAGTTGTTGTTTTCGTAACTCGATATAAATCGGAAAAGATTAAGTGCTTATAGTCTTTGAAGTTCATAGGCTACTCTTTTTTTATGCATCTTTTAATAATTCTTTATAAAATTCCACTACAATGTCCATATTGTAATATTGCTGTATACGGTGCTTCGCAGCTTCACCATATTGCTGACGTTGTGTGGCAGAAAACTTTAACATTTGCTGCCATGCTAAAGCCAAGATTTCTGGGTTCTCTTTGGGTACAACCAACCCTGTTTGCCCAATAGCTTCTGCTACGTCACCCACATCCGTGGCGACACAGGGAATCCCACTTGCCATTGCCTCTGCAATAAACAAAGGAAAAGCTTCACGTCGAGATGACAGTGTTGCTATATCCAGTGCTGCAATCAAACGCGAAGCATCCGCACGAATACCCAAACAATGCACTGATGCAGTATCACGCAATGTTGCACACAAATGCATAAGCTGCGGATTTGAGGCATCCATTCCCTCACCTGCTAATAAAAAGTGAATATTATTATTAGCCTCTAGCATTTGAAATCGACGAATAGCCTCTATTAAGTTGGGAATGTCTTTTTCAGGAACAAAGCGGGTTAAACTCCCAATCACTGTCGCATTCGGTGCAATATTTAACTCTGCACGCACATCAATACGGGCTTGTTGAATATCCTGCCCCTGTACAGCGATTCCATTTGCTAATACCTGCGAGCGATTCATGCTGTAACCCAGCTCACGATGTCGTTCCAGACTTCGCTTAGAGACATAAAGAATATTATCAGGAAACCGTGACAACCATTTACCTAATGTTAAAACCAGAGCATGTTGCAAGCGTTTGAATGTATCTTTTTCAGGAGTATGATGCATACCCCATAATAATACAGGCTTACGCCCCATTAAGAACCATGCAAACACAGCCAGAATATTACCATGATGCATCCAACCATGAATAACGCTTGGATTCAATGTCGATACTAGCCGCCACAAATACCAGGGTAGCAATAATAATGAGAGAATCTTGTTCGCTTTCAACTCAACGACCGGAATGCCAGCCTCTTTAAATACACGCTGTAAACCTTGAGTCGGCATTAATGTAACAACCACCGGACTAAATCGCTGGCTAATATCTGAATTAATCAGATTCAATAATGCTTTTTGCGCTCCGCCTACACTTAACGAGGTAATCATATACAGAATGGTTGGCATAACTATGCTACTCGCCAATAACGAGAGGTTAATGCTCCCGTTTTACTTTTCAACAAAGCATTTACATCACCAATATTCAATAGAATAGCCATTCCTGCATAAGTAAACCCACCCAATATAATTTTCAGCAGTACGGTTTGAACATTGGCCTGATCACTAAGATAACGCATGGTCATGGACATGGTTATTACTGCGACAATAACTTTCCCCAACTCCCAAAAAGGAATCCGCAACCGGAAATTTTTCACCCCTAGATAATAACCATAGACAATACATAGTAAATAAGCCATTGCGGAAGCACTTACAGCCCCCGTTAAACCAAACTTAGGAATCAGTAATAAGTTTAGTGGAATATTAATAATCGCACCCAACAACCCAACCTTTATGGCTACAGTTGTGTTTTTTGCCAATTGAAAAGACATGAAAATATAAAAAGAATAAAGACAATGGCTCAAAACAGCAACGCAAATCCAAGGCAATAATTGGAGTGATACATTAACAAACTCTTGTCCCAGCAATAATGGAAGAAACGAGCCACTAATACCCACTAATCCTACTGCTGCTGGTAATGCCCCTGCTAACAAAACCAGAAGGTATTGTTCTAATTTTGCCTCTGCTGGTTCTTGTCCTTCATGTTCTAAAGCTCGAACAACAATCGGGTATGCCGCCAAGTTTAGCGAGCTAATAATCATCAATAAAATTTGATGAGGAATATTATAAGCCACTGCATATTGCCCCGCCGCAGAATAATCCATTAATGTGCCAATTAGTAAACGATCTGATGTGTAAATCACATCCAACAAAACAGAAGACAGGCTTAATGGCAAACCGTACATGAGCATTTTTTTTAAAATGCTCACATCAACTGTTTTCCAATTGGCATGTAAATAACGCTGTGCTCCACCAACCAATAATAGCGTGATAAAAATCCCCAGCGTCACTCCCCCCATTGCACCAAACCATGAATAACCTAGCCAAACTAAGCCAACACCAATCACTAATGTTAGTAGTGTTCTCACCACTTCGACCCGTAAATAGTGATTCACTTGCAATGTAATGGCATTAATGCGCTGATAAGACTCAAATAAAGCGGTGCTGATAAACAATAGAAAAAAGGATGCCGCAATAGCACCATGCCCTGCTATAAGTGCATAACACACAGCCCCCATACCGACCAAACCTGATATACTGATCACCATAAAGGTAATAAGTTGTTTTACTGCATCTTCGGATATTTCTTTTACGTTCCAAAAACGCATAATGCCAATGTTTAACCAGCCAAATAAAAATCCATGCAAACTGGAGACAATAACAAGAATGGTCGTGTAAACACCATAGTCAATAGGCGTAAGCCAACGTGTATATAAGGCGACGGTGATAAAACTTGCTAGTGCGGGAGCAACCTTTGCCAATAAGTAAATGAGACCGTGCTTAATATACATAAACCATTCCCTAAGCTGTCAACCATGCATTCGCAACGGCTGCTATATCATTATTTTGTACAGAAACCGCCGCTTGTTGGCGCAAGTTATTACGCAAATCCTGATCAAAGAATAACTGATCTATACCATCTGCAATGGCTTGAACATTACCTGTTTCAACCAATAAACCATTATGGCCATGCTGAATGATTTCACCAGGCCCTGTTGGACAGTTGGTTGAAACGATTGTACAACCTAACGACAAAGCCTCAACTAAAACCAGAGGATAGCCTTCATAATCACTACTCATAACTTGAAACTCGGCCTTTGCCATATACTTATAAGGGTTAGCTTCAAACCCTGCCAAAATCACATCCTGATCCAAATCCAGCTCGTTAATCTTTGCCAAGAGAAACTCATGCAAACTTCCTGAGCCGAGTATAACCAATTTACACTTGTCTTTTGTTTTGGTTAACGCAAAAGCTTCTAACAACAGATCAAAACGTTTCGCTTTTTCTAACCGCCCTACGGCAAGAATAAAAGGGCTGTGAATAGTTATCGGCTCTTGAGCTTTGATACGAATCAAGTCGGTATTGATGGGATTATAAATACAACTCACGTTTCTCAAACGCGCTCTATTTTCCAACAAATGCTGCATTTGTTGTGAGACTGCAATAACACGTTTCGCCCGTGGATAAAGCCAGCGAAAAATAAACCACTCGCTGCGCGTCATGTTATTAGGGTTGCTGTGAATGGATAATACCGACTTTCGACTTGCTAGTGCACAGGGAACATTAGCAGCCTCAAGAAACGAGAAAATATGGTCGAACTTTTCACGTCGAGACAAACCATTCAATAACCATGCACGTTTCAGCAAAATGCCGATGCGGGTAAAAATCGAACCTTCTCGACCTGGCAGGTGTAAATGAATAATCCGACAAGAAACGGGGTAAGACTGTTGTTGAGGCGCAAGGTAATCGAACAGAATAATAGTAACCTCATGATTATGACGGTGAAACTCTTCAGCTAAATCCGCCGCAACTTTTTCCGCACCACCTGGCATACCCAACCTTGCAATCACTATGGCTATTTTTTTCATATTACGATGACTCAACTTCCATATCACTTGTGGTTGATGTTCTTTGTGTGACAAACCAAGTCAAGACCACCAACGAATAAGAAAACCAAATATACATTCTGTCAACTAAACTTAATGACATCTGCCCAACCAGTGTTATTAGCAACATCAGAGCAATCAGCACCCTCAAATCCCCTTTTAATTTGAATGCGCTGAACACTGCGATAACAATAACCGATAAATATAAAATCGTACCGATGATTCCTTGCTCAACTGTGACCGTAACAATACTATTATGTGCAGAATAATTTAGATTGTGAGGGTTCATAATACGCCGAAAAGCACTCAATCCATGACCATGTATTGGTTCTTCCGCCCATTCTTCATAAGCTTTCGACCATATTACACTCCGCTCATTCAATGTACCGCTGGAAATCTCCTTTCCGGTCGTGAAAATACGCTCAATGGTTTTTTGTGGTATAACATTTACGATGGTGATTAGTGCTGCCCCAACCAATACCACACTCATAGTTTTAATTATCCAACCAGAACGCAGTATCAATGGTATAAAACCCGACAACCCCAATACCATAACGATAGAACCCGTCCGCGACCCTGTGATCAAAATGGTATACATTGCAGCGGGAATATACAAAATACTCAATAGTCGCCATAACCAATAACGTGAATGCGTAAATAAATAAATCGCCAACGGTATAACCATTGCCAACTTTACAGATACCTCATTGGCATCGAAATTTTTAATTTCATAGCGCACCATATCATCTGTTACTTTGTAGTCTTTCAACATAATATAAACTAACCAGTACGCACCCAATAAAAAAGCAATATAGAGTTTTGATAAATCATTGGGGTGGTGCGTCAGTTGAAAAACCAAAAGTGTCAGCATGAGAATGTATAGATAGGCTTTAAGAATCTGCTGCGCCCCACCTATTTCAGCAGACTCATAGGGAACGGGCATCTCAGACCATGTATAAGACATAATTGCCCATGTCACAAACAACAAGACTGCGGTGTGAAAGGCAGCACTCACATGAATACTGCTACCCATAACCACCAACAAACCCGTCAAACCAAAAGCCATTAAGCCAGCGATTTTCACCAATGACATACCCGCTATTTCCGTTGCCCCATCGGTAGGCATAGCGAAAATCAACAACATCATAAAAAAAATGGCCGCTTGTTTGACAGTATTCATTGTTGTTTTGAGTGATTACGCTGATAAATCTTGGCAAGACGCTCACCTAAGGCTTGTCGTACTTGCATTAATTGTTCGGGCTTATTATCCCAGTCACCTAAATGACGTGCAAAGCTCTGGCGTTGCTGTTGTGCAAACGCTTCATCGCCGGACTGTTTTAACAGTTCCCAATACATGTAGTCTTCGATGGATTCACGAATCCACTTCAAACGCAATGATGCAATGGGCGCATTAAAGCCGACGGTTTCCTGCTTACCTGGATAAACCAATAGGCCATCACCATTAAAACGAATGCCAGATGGGTGCTCACTGATAAAACTGGTCGCATCTGTCCAAACATCTGTGCCATTTGACCAAGCCACAGTATCCCAATAGCCTAATCCCGTTACACCGTATTGATGGAAAAACCACGTTGGAATCCGGTAATTAATGGCTGGAAAATCCATTTGCCACACAGGTGGATAACCACCCAATTTGGCATCAACTGTTGGTTTAATTTTTTTATACTCATCCCAATTGGATACCAGCGAAGTATAAGCCCAGATTTCCTCACCCGCAGCTAAACGCTGACCAACTACATTCTTATGCAGATAATCGACATCGCGCCACAAATCGTAAAATTGAGGAATCCACACATCCACCGCCCCTGTTAAATCCCCCAAGGCAGGTGATTCGTTTAAAGGTGGTTCACTTACTTGAAAACGGATTTTTTGCGTTGTCTGTTTTTGCGCCTCATCAAAAAACCCTCCCCAACGTTTTGCATAGGCATAAGCTTCCGCGCTATTGGGTTCATCCACAAACGAAGGGTTTGTGTAACAGCGTTCTGCTCCCACATATTTTGCGCACCATTGTGCATACTCGCGGATAAACGTTTGAGCGGTTAGCCGTTCTTTTCCCAAGGGATCACGAAATGGATAAGTATCTGCAAACACATAGGTATAAGCCGTTACCTGCTTGTCTTGGACATAATGCTGTATGTTTTCGCTAACTGTACCCAACCCAGCAATCTGCCGCGAAAAATCTGGCAACCCTTTTGAATTAGCTTCGGGAGCAGCATCCCATAAACTTTCTGGCGACAAATAGTGATCCAACAGAAAGTCATTGTACGCTCGGATAATTTGATTATTTTTTGACTCATTCGCATGGCGGTCGAAACCGTAAATTTCCGCAACCCGATACCCATTCGTACCGAACACCGTGCGCAATGGCGAACGCTTGGGTAGGGCAAAATCCCATACCGTTAGTTGAATAGGCAATGTCTGGGCTGGCAAACCTTCTGCTGTCACCGTCACCACGCCAGTATACTGACCTGGCAAGGCATCCATTGGTACAAACGTATCAACCCAAACGGGTAAATTTTCTTTTGCCGACAGATTTTGTGGAAACGCGCGGTACGCATCAGCAACCGTAGCATTGTCCAGCGCGGGCAATAAAATATCAGGCCATAATTGCGGGGCATAAGGTGAATACGGGGATGGAGTCGAAACTCGCACATAACGTTCACGAAACGCATTAGGCTGGGGTAACGTAACACCCGTGCTGTGTTTTAGCTGAGACACGGCAACTTGCACATTGCGTAGACTTCTTTCCCCTGCGGTGATAACGAACTGAAAACCTTCATATTCATTACGCGCCGCAAAAATAATAACGCGATCCTGCCCTGTAACTGCCTCAAAGGGTGCGAAGCGATCCATCGCACCTATCGCCTGAACACGCAAATCAGGTACTGCTGGCTTTGAACACGCCACACCTCCCAGCAATAACACAAGCAAAACCAGAAGATGCCGAACAAACGACACCAATGGATAACGATGCCTTACAAAGCTAACCATTGTTCAGCCACACGACTAATCTCTAAATGTTCGACGGATGCTCGCGCATTGCGTTGCAACTGAGCGTGGAAATCCACATCCAAACACACACGGTCAATAGCCTTTGCCAACGCGGCGGCATCATCGGTTGGTACTAACAAACCGTTGTGCTCAGGTTGCACGATTTCACGCGGTCCCGTCTCACAATCGGTCGCAACCACAGGACGACCCAACGCCAATGCCTCCATTAAAATCACCGGAAAACCTTCATGCATACTCGACAACACCAAACAGGTCGCAGCAGCAATATAAGGGTGGGGATTTTCCATAAATCCTGGCAAACGCACTTGCTGTTGCAATCCTAAATCATGGATTTGTTGTTCTAATAACTCACGTTCTGGCCCTTCACCCAAAATCAGCAATTTGTGTGTATGACGAGTTTGTGATTGCGCATAAGCATCAATCAAACAAGTAAAATGCTTTTGTGGGCACAAACGCCCCGCCGCCACAATGTATGGCCCTTTCAGGTTCAGGGTTGGTCTTTGTTCGGCTAAAGCCTGGAGATTCTGAAAGTTCAGAGGATTATATAAATAACGCAAGTTATTGATAGCAATATGCTGCTGGATAATATCCATTCCCGCTTTAGAAACTGCCACCACTTGTTTTGCTTTGGGGTACAACCATTTAGCAAATAACCAATCGCGGCGAGTAAAAATACGTTCAGGATTACAATGATTCGCCGCAATGGTTTGCCGACTGGCTAAAATAGCCGGAAAACTCGCGTGTTCCATAACACCAATAATGGTATCAAAACGTTTAATACGAAAAATACGCCGTAATTGCCATGCACGATCCAAGAAGTTAAGCACTTTTGCCGGAAAACCGTCTTTAGAAGGACAGTCAATATCAATTAACTCCCCCGCATAAGGACGGCAAATGTGTGAACTGTCAAATAAGATAATTGTTACATCGTGTTGTTTGGCAAACTCAAATGACAAATCCGAAACAACTTTTTCTGCTCCACCCATGCCAAGTGAATACACGACCAAAGCAATTTTTTTACGCATAGCGAGTCAGAACTCCTTATTTTGCTAAACCGAATCGTGTGCTGACTTTATGTAAATGTTTGCCTGAAACGCGCAAACCACGCGACAACCAGTGTCTAATACGCATCCCATAACGCCGCACGGTCTTCCAATGACGATGAACATACATGGCATCTGACACCACTAATTGCGTGCCAATGTTCAATGTATGCACTCCAGAAATATTCAGTTGACCATCGGGCAAACAATGCATCTGCACGATTTCTTGATACGCCTGCGTGGTAAGTTGCTGGATAAGATTAATATTTAAACCACGTCCATACGTTCCCGCGCAATCTTGAGAGGGACGGAATAACTGTCCATCCAGCTCAAAGATACGCCCGGCAGGTCTGGCACGCGATGCTTGGGCAACAATCGGATTCTGTGGATGCGCCTGCCAAGATTGGCTCAAGGGGCTGTCCGCATGAAACAAGTACAAAGTTTCATTCGGTGAACAACTATCATGCTGGCGCAAACACACAAACATCCACCAACGCTGTTGGTACTCAACTACGGTGGTATCGTAGGCTTCGACATCCTGCATGAGATACTTTTCAAAGACCCAGCGGTGTGGAAATTCCGCACAACGGTATAACTCGATGGTGCGATTCCCTGCCGTCTCAGGAATCATGTAATACTCACCCGCGTATTGAAAGACAAACGGATACGACAAGTGATAATCGCGTTCTAATACTGTAATCGGTTGGCTATAAGTACCGTCAGCCAATTGCTGAATGCAAGCAATCACACCCTTAGCCGTGGCGTAAACGAATTCTTCAAAAAAGAGGAAGGGTGTGTGTTCATGTTCCACCAGAAAAGGGTCAGCCCAGAAACGATCCGCAGGTGGAATCAGTTTCTGACAATGGATTAAACCATTCAAATCCAACCCCGTCGGTTTGGATACCAACCTCGCCTTACCAATCAACAGTACCCATTGTTCATGATAAGCAAGAAGGCGATATAATTTGCGGTTTAAATTCAACCAATACTGCCAGAATATGCGTAACATGAGCGTGAGCGAAGGATCATGCGGCGTATATTGTGGCGGTCTACCCCATTCAGCCGCCCGTTGTTTTGCAGCCTGAAAAAAATGCCGCGCCCCCACGGATTGTAACTCTGCAATGCGTTGCGGGATAAACTCCGCCATTTTCCACAAAGTATGCTCAACACCACGCCCAATCGACATTGGATCAGTGCTAGTGGTGGCATAAAACAAACCAACGGGTTCTGCATCCGTCGCCAGAATACCTTCAATGCCTGTTATTATTTCCGTTTGATCGGTCAGGTACTCCAGCACAGCGACATAATGATCATGCAGGCGAAAGGGATAACCAAACACATGCCGCCAAACCCCATACCGCGCCCATGCGACGTACTGAGGCAATGCGGCTTCACCCGTCATATCCACCACAATATCCACAGCCTGTCGGGAGATAAAATGCTGTAACTGCACATTACCTTGGGTAAAACGGGGGGTATCCCCTAATAACGGCAAGAAAAGGGTTGGCTTACGAGCTTTATGGAGGCAATGAAACAGAGAACTATCCAGCAAACGTGAACCGTGCAATACCCAATGATTCAAACGTCGTTGCCCCCCACGTTGTTCCAACGGGTGAAACACAACCGCAACCAACTCAAGCCGAGGTATCACCAACAAACGTTGTAACATCAGATGTTGCCATGCAGCGAGGTATTCATTATCAACGACCAAGGCGATTTTTAATGTGGCATCTGACATGAGAGATACTCGCTTTATACCTTATAATTTTATTTCTGGAACATAGCCCCCTGTAAGTAGGCGGCAGATGTCGCACACAATAAGTTTAATGACGACATATCATTAACCCCTGACGCAATCACATTAACGCGCAAATCACTCAACTGCCGAGTAAGACGTTGTAAACGCGCCAAAACATCGGCATCGATTTCAATGCGCGTCACCAGTTCTGGCAGTAAACGGGCAAAACTAGGTTTTATTGTCTGTACTAACTTCACAGCCTGCGGCAAGTCTGGCAGCTCATCAACAGCCAGTTGCACTTGCATCGCATTCAATAATTTCAACACCTTGCTTAACTGCTTCGTATGCGCCATGCAATCCTCATAACGCAATGCAACCACAATCTGCTTAGCCGCTAGTGGGTGCGCCTGTAACAGCTCTAACAAATGCTTCAGGTAACTTTCATTATTGAAAATTGCATCGCCAACTGACACAAAAATCAGATAACCGGAATTTTTACTTGGGTGGGATGCCAACTTGGCAATAACTTGACCAACATTCCAATAATCCAGACGAAACCGACCATCACTATCTTTTAAGTGCTGCAATAGGGTTTCGTAAGTGCTAATACGCCCATCTTGTTGACGAAAACAGGGTTCGGCAAACAGCAGGGTCGGCATGGTAGAAGCTAACTTCATGGACTTACCAAAACCAGCTCTCATACGCGGCAGGTGTGGCGGCTTAAACCCACCACTGGGAATGACAACTTCTGCTTTGGGCGCGACAACCTCGACGACCTTGGTTTCAGCAGCGGCTAGACTTTCGGGTGTCATCGCTGGTGTTGGTTCAACAGCTTGTGGCGTGTCCGCTGTGGCTTTGAGAACAGGTGCTTCATCATCATGCCACGGATTCTGCACAGCCTTCGCCCCTGCACCTCTTACTGGTGTTTCTAAAGGGCGAACATGCAATTGTGTACAGCGTTGTCCTTTCAAGACAGCAGGGATGAAGCGGATTTCCGCCCGCATGACTTGTCCATCCAGCGTTCGCAAGGTCGTCAACAAACGATTAGAGGCTTTATTGCCGTAATCCACAGCATGACTCATGGATTCAAAAACCTTGCGTTCACCCGCTTCGACCAAACCCGCAATGGGCATAGAACGCACTTCCGCCAACGATTCAAATCCGAAAATGGTTACATAAGCATGATTAGCATACAGGTGCATACCTTGTGCGATATAAGCGATGGGTTCCCACGAATAATCAACCAGCCAATGACAGCGCAGTTCTGCAACGCTTAATAAGTGTTTGCACTGCCGGAAGTCCTGCTTAACTGCTGAATAATGCAACAGAAAATCGACGTACTGCCCAAAATATTCGGGGTCATTCATGGGGAGCGTGCATGACTCCACGCCCACCAACCAAGTGGTCAGCCCTTGCCATTCCTGTTGGGACAACCAAATCAGCAACGTATCCGGCGAGTGTCGTTGTAACACTTCTAACAATGCGCGGGGGTCGCCTTTTCGTGGTTGCGGACAGAACAATAGATGGGGCTTTTTCTCCGACAATACCGGAATGAGCTGATGCACCGAACTCAAAGACTCGATGTCAAGCAACACATTGGCACTGCGTAAAGCCGTGTCCAACGATGCAGTGGCGGCTGCATCTTTGTCTATCACTACACAATGTATCTTCTGCTGTTTCATACCCCAGAAGATACCCATGCCGCCATAACAAACCTATATAAAGACCGATTATCGTAAGTGACTCGTTGATGAACTGTTACTGACTAAGAAAAAACCATATCCACACCGGATAAAAGCCAGTTCCTGCTTATAACGATTGCCACAAAGAATTGAAATCGTCGTCATCTTCTTCGACGATTTTCTCAGCTAAATTGGTGAAGCGGAAATACGCAAACGCTCCTAAACACTCGTCCAAAATTAACAAGCGCACGCGCTCTTCACGCTCTGCCAGTTCCAGACAAATCTCATCACCTGTTTGGAAGATGTACGCAGGCAATACGAGTGCAGGGTCTGGTCGTGAGCCTTCAATACTGGGTAACATCAAACCTTCGCACGGCAATTTCTGCCGAATAGCGCGATTAAGGGCTTGCTTAACATTTACCACCATTGTCTTCGTGGAAAGCAGTTCAACTCCGCAACACAGGCCGCGTTTTTGGACAAATTCCATCCACTTAATCACCCCAATCATCCACGCTGCATTCTCATTGCTCAGATCACGCAACCCAACAATTTCCCCGACTCGCGCCCCCGATTCTTCCTTACCCTCCCAACACAAGCCATAGCCACCCACACTGCTATTGAGCACCTTCCACGCCTGAACCCGCGCCCCAGGCTGATCATCGACCTGTTCAATGGCTTTGCGCCGTTGGTTATCATCGTGTTCATCATCATCACGCGCTAAAAACACATTGAATAAAGCATCTTCTTCTTGTGTGGCAACACCGTCATCGGATTTATGGCTTTCTTTGATCACCGTCAACACATCTGTCATGCGTGACACCATGCCGATTTTTTCTTCTTTCTTTGGAAAGCGGTTAAAGCTACGGTGTCGCACCGCAGTGAGGTGATAAATCACACGCTTGGCAAGATTACGGCTCAAACCGTCGTGTAATAGCATCGCAGGTACGCCGCTTTCCTCCAGCTTGCGAATGTGCCGATCCATCAGCGTAACTAACGCATTCAAATTCAATACGCGCACCGTTGGCGAATGTGGCACATCACTGGCTAACATCATGACCGCTGGCTCATCACTATTGAGCATCGCCGCATGAACGTATTCCCCAACAATCTCATTAGCTTCACGAGCAATACTGACCAAATGCGTGTTGTTAGCAAAATACTGCATCAGGCGATTCACTTCACCTTGGCGCAAGCAATACGGTTTGGCTAATGCTAGTAAATTAATTTGCACATAACGCGCTTCAATGGTTGGCGCACCTATACTGTAACCGTCTTTTAAGCGCAACTGATCCACGCCATTTTCCACCGCCAGTAAATACAGGTGGTGAACGTCATGCCACAATGTTTCACGGGTACGCACATACACCGAATAAGTCAGCAACAACACCCGACCCATGTAATCTAAAACACGGTAAATCGCTAATTGCAGTAATTTTTTCGCGCTTTCATTGCGTGTGATCATGTCCAGCGTTGCCACTTGATACGACCCTGCGAACTCCAACATTACGGATTGCGTGAGTTCAAGAATTTTCTGGCTTTTTTGCGTCAAAGGAAAAGCCCGCGCGACTAAATGCCGATGCAAGTTTTCCAAGGCAATGTCCACCGCCGGACGCAATAACTCACTAATTGCCAAGCGTGTCTGTGGCGGCAAAGCACGGCGGTTCAAATCGACCAAACCGTGGAAAATACGCTTAGTGGTTTCGCCTGTATCAGCAATCGGCAAAGCAGCCACCCATTCGCGGGCTTTAGCTTCCGTCAGCGGGATAAAACGGTAATTCGTGAGCGTGGCTTCGGCTGTAGGCATGATGTTACGTCCGTTTATTATTTTAAATAGGGGGCATCTACAGGCTACAGAGTGTAACAGCCTGCCAACAGATAAACGACTGACAGGCGATAATCGTCGCGTTTTCCGAGTGTATTGCTCAGAAAAGTGACTACCTTAACTTTTCAATAATGACAACGGCAACACCTGCAATAAGCCACGCAAGTTCCAATAACCTGCCACACCGACTAACAAACTGCCTGCAAATCCACCAATAACGATAGGCGATAATGCCCAATGCCAATCCAGATCGAACAGGAAATAACCGACTAACGCGCCCACTATTCCGGCTAACGCTCCGGCCAGTAGTCCCGCCATCCCGCCAATCAGCAAAAATTCCCCCCAAATACGGCGTTGTAAGAAAACTTGTCGCGCCCCCATTGCTTTGAAAATGGCGATTTCGCGCCGCCGCTCGGCTTTTTGCGACTGCAAAGCCGCAATCAACACCACAATCCCCGCCAACAGCGTGAACACGAAAATCCCCTGCACCGCTCGACTGGCTTGTTCCAGCAAACTTTTCACTTGGCGCAGCATGGCACTCACATCAATCGCGGTAATACTGGGGAATTGTTTGACCAAATCCGCCACCACGGTTTTTTGCGCACCAATATGCACGCTGGTAATGAAAGTGCGTGGCAAGGCGGCTAAAGTTTGTGGCGTGGTCAGTACAAAGAAATTCGGCTGCATACTGTCCCAACGCACTTCACGCACGCTGGTTACGGTTTCGGTTAGGCTTTGTCCGGCAATATCGAACGTCAATTGGTCGCCCATGCCAAACTGCAAGGTTTCACCAATGCCTTTTTCAATCGAAAATCCCGTGCCATTCGGTGCGAACCATTGCCCTGCCAGCAGCGCGTTACTGTTGGGTAATTGTTCCGTCGCTGACAGATTAAACTCTCGTTCTAACAAACGTTTAGCTCGCGGGTCTGGGTATTGTGCCTCGCTGACCGCTTTACCATTCACCGCCACCAAACGCCCGCGCACCATTGGATACAAGCTGGCATCAATGTGCTGTTCTGCCAAAAAACGGTGTAATGGATCGACTTCTTGCGGCTGAATATTAATCAAGAAATGATCCGGTGCATTGGCGGGCAAACTGGCTTCCCAACGGTTTAAGAGGTCAGTTCGTACCGTTGTCAGCAGCAATAATGCGAATAATCCCGTGGCAAACACCACCACCAATAACACCGCACGCGGCGCACGTCCCAACGCTGGCAAAGCGGTGAACGCGTAACGCTGCCGCAAGGTTTGGATAGTGCGTAAACCGAGCGTTGCCATGCTCCAAAACAAGCCGATGCCCACCACCAAACCGACCAACAATAACGCAGCTAGTTTGGCATCTTGCGCTTGTAACCACAGCAAACCCGCAACCGCCGCCAATACCGCCACCATTAACACCCGCACGCTTTGTTTGGGCATTTGCCACGCGCCTTGCAGGATTTGCATGGGGGAAGTGTCCACCAAGCGTAATAATGATGGCAGCGCGAACCCCAACAGCAAAATAAATGCCGTCAATGCGCCACTGAGTACGGGCATCAGATTGGGTGCGGGCAAGGTTTGTTGCAGCGTATGGCTTAACCACAAACCTAACCCCCATTGCAAAATGCTTCCCAATGCTGTCCCGATGACCACCGCCAGGCCTGCCGTGATGCACAGCGACACACCGTAATCGCGCAAAATTTGCCGCCGTGTCATGCCCATCGCTTTACGCACTGCCACCGCTGACCATTCGCGGCGCATTAAACTGTGCGCGGTTAATACCACCGCCGCCCCTGCTAACACCACGCTCAATAACGCGGCTAAACCCAAAAATCGTCCCGAACGCTGCAACGCTTGCTGTACGGAAGCGACATCTTCTTCCAAAGTGCGAAAGCGTTCCGTGGTTTTGAGTTTGGGTTGCAAATCAGCGCGTAATTGCTGCACGGCTCGCGCATTCCCCGCGTATAACTGACTAAAATTGGCGCGACTCGCGGGCGACAGTAATCCCGTCGGCGGCAAATCGTCCAGATTGATTAACACCATTGGCGCAAACTGAAACAAATTCGTGCCACGATCCGGCACTTGCATCAGCACTTTACTGAGCGTGAATGTGGAACGCCCTAATTGCAGTCGCGCCCCCACTGTCACATTTAATTCGGCAAAAACCCGCGCTTCCGCCCAGATTTCCCCTTTGGCGGGTAATTGTCCGGTAACGGTTTGTTCAGGAGCTTGCAAAGTGGCAGCGGCTTTCAAATCACCGCGCAAGGGGTAATGTAGCGAAACTGCTTGTAATTGCACCAACTTCGCTTGTTCGCCAACCGTTGCCATGCTTGGAAAACTAATGGTTTGCGCGGTTTGTAAGCCCAATTGTTCGGCATGGTTTAAATAATCCGTGGCTAATGGACGCGCCGAAGTCAGCACCAAATCGCCGCCGAGTAACTGCCGTGCTTGCCCTAACATCGCATTTTCCACGCGACTGGTGAAAAATCCCACGGCTGTCACCACCGTGACCGACACCACCAATGCCAGCAGCAATAACCGCAGTTCCGCCATGCGCCAACGTTGTCGCCAATGTTGCCACACCTTCATAGCAGCACCCCTTCCACCAAGCGGTAATGCTGTTGGCAACGCGCCGCCAAACCGTCATCATGCGTCACCAACACCAATGTGGTGTGCCATTGTGCTTGCAAGGCGAATAATAGATTGCTGATTTCTTCACCCGTAGCACGATCCAAATTCCCTGTGGGTTCGTCAGCAAACAAAATCTGCGGACGGGTCACAAACGCTCGCGCCAATGCCACACGCTGCTGTTCACCGCCGGATAATTGCGTGGGGAAATGCTGTAACCGTTCCCCCAAACCCACTTGTTGTAATGCTTCCCGCGCGATTGATTCCCGCCCTGCTTGCCCTGTCAGTTCCAATGGCAGCATGACGTTTTCCAAGGCGGTGAGGTTTTCCAACAAATGAAACGCTTGGAACACAAACCCTACCTTACCAAGGCGTAGAGCGGCACGTTGATCCTCATTCAAACCCTGCACACTTTGCCCGAATAATGCGACTGAACCGCTGGTGGGCAAATCCAGCCCCGCAAGCAAGCCCAATAAGGTACTCTTACCCGAACCGGATGTCCCCGTAATCGCCACCGACGTACCGCTGTTAATTGCCAAATTAATACCGCGAAGAATTTGCAATTCATGCCCTGCTTGCGGGATAGTTTTCACCAGGTTATCGGTCTGAATGACTATTTGATTCATATTTGCTTTAGGAAATAACGAATGATTCGCACACTTTACCTGATTTGCGCGTTATTGGGTCTTATACCAGCCTTCAGTGCGGTTGTTATGGCAAACGACGCACCCGCCAAAAAACCCACCACGCTCTTAGTTTGGGGCGACAGTTTAAGCGCGGCGTATGGCATACCCGTGGAAAAAGGCTGGGTTGCATTACTGCAAACCCAACTCGGCAAGGATTACAACATTATTAACGGTAGCATTAGCGGCGAAACCTCCTCTGGAGGTTTAACCCGTCTACCCGACGCACTTAAGGCAAACCAACCCGCTTATGTTTTACTCGAACTCGGTGCAAACGACGGCTTACGCGGCATTGCGCTCGACACCATGCGCAGCAATCTCGAACAAATGATCAAACTCGCCCAAGCCGCCAATGCCAAAGTCGTGCTAATCGGCATCAAACTGCCCCCCAATTACGGCGTGACATTCACCGACAAATTTGAAGCCACTTACAACGATTTAGCCAAGCAATACAACTTACCGCTCGTACCGTTCCTGCTCGAAGGCGTTGCCGATAACTGGGACTTCATGCAAGCCGATGGTTTACACCCCACCG
>CAZEQX010000041.1:0-17357 GCA_964514635.1 uncultured Thiothrix sp. | reverse complement strand
CCATTGGTACGCCCGACATGATATTAAAATAATCCCAGCCATTGCGCCCAACACAAGCCGCATTGACGTTTAAGCGTTCCCACAGTTTGCGGGATTCTTCCAATTCGCCCAAGATTTTAAAGCGTGGAATGGGGGCGGGTTGACGCATAATGGTTAGGTTATTGACTTGAATGGTGTCGTAAGCTTGTTCGGGGGCTTTGCCGAAAATCGCTTTTAAACGTTCATCACCATCGGGGGCGGCATAACCGAAATGCACCAAGCTGGCACTGGCATCCTCCATCACCACTTTGGAACGTAATACATACATACGCAGGCGTTTCAGGACGGGTTCGAGCAAATCTCTTGCCAAACTTAAATAGTAAGTGCCTTGGCGTTGGGTAATAAAAAACGTCGCCAATACTCGCCCTTTCGGGGTGCAATACGCGCTTAGCTGTGAATGCGTTTCACTGACTTGCTTAATGTCGTTGGTTAATTGCCCTTGTAAAAAACTGGCAGCATCGTCGCCCGTAACGCTGATCAAACCAAAATGGGATAAGTCACACAGAATTGCACCTTGTGGTGGAATGCGGCGTTCGCGTTCGGGATTTCCAAAAGAAACAAGGGAATCACCCTCAAACTCTGCTCCGCGATCAATAAGAAAATGCTTCCAGTCTGGTTTCATGATGGGATTCCTTTACGGCTAATGATTGATTATTGATTTGGTATGGGGAAAAAGATAACGCGAGTCAGGCAGGATGTCGAGAAGTCCTGTTCAGGAGGGGTGTTCAGACTAACAAAATGGGCAGTAGGTACACAAAAAAAAGCTGGGCGAATTTTCACCCAGCTTGATCGTGAGAAAGCCGTAAGGGAATTACTTCTTCTCTTCTTTGGGAGCGTCAGCCGCTTTTTCTTCTGGCTTTTTCTCTTCTGCTTTTTCTTCCGGCAACATGACTTTTACATCAGCTTTGCCGCGTAATTCCTGCATGTAAGCCATCATTTTGTCGCGTTCGAGCTGTGCTTTCAGTTGCGGTTTCAGCACTTCCAGTTCTGGTGGTTTAACGTCACGTTTGTCTTCTAACTTAATGACGTGCCAGCCAAATTCGGTTTGCACAGGTTCTTTGGTGTAAGTGTTTTTTTCCATTTTGGCAACGGCATCAGCAAATGGTTTGACCATTTGGCCTGGTTTGAACCAGCCTAAGTCGCCGCCTTGTGCTGCCGATGGGCCGTCAGAAGATTTTTTCGCTAAATCAGCAAAATCAGTGCCTTTTTCGAGGTCTTTGATAATGCCTTCAGCTTCTTCTTTGGTTTTCATCAGGATGTGACGCGCTTTGTATTCAAACTTGTCACCACCTGCGATTTGTTTTTCATAAGCGGCTTTCAGCTCGTCATCGCCGATTTTGAATGAAGCGGCTTTGTCTTTTGCCCAAGCGTCCAACACCAGTTTGTCAGTGAAGTTTTTCACTTTTTCTTTGATGTCAGGGCTATTGGCTAAGTCGGTTTTGTTGGCTTCTTGGCGAGCCAGTTCGGTAATGATCAAGTCATCCAGCAGGGATTTGGTGTCAACCTTGCCATCGGGGGAAGTGGCTTTGATCATGCCAGTCAAGCTGTCTAAGGTGTCTTTGGTGATAGCTTGACCATTGACGGTAGCGACGGGTGTTTTGTCTTCAGTCGGTTTTGCGTCCGCTGCTGGTGCAGCCGCTGGAGCGGTTTCGGCTGGTTTTGCATCTTCAGCGTGTAGGTTCAGAGCGAGTACGCTCAAGCTCAAACCCAAACTCATCAGCCCTGTTGCGATCATTTTGTTACTTGTCAGGCGCATTATACAAGATTCCCCTTCCAAAGGTTTTACGGTAATACTTTCTTAAATGGTTTAACAGTGACACGTTGGTAAACGCCTGCTGCCCGATACGGGTCAGCGTCTGCCCAAGCTTGTGCGTCAGTCAAAGAGGCAAATTCCGCGATAATGATACTGCCGGAAAAACCCGCAGCACCAGGGTCGTTTGCGTCAATGGCAGGGTTCGGACCTGCGACGAATAAACGTCCTTCGGCTTGTAAAGCTTGGAGTCGCGCTACATGCGCGGGGCGAGATGCCAAACGTTGTTCTAAGCTGTTGTCAGCGTCCTCGCCGATAATGACATATAACATGGAAAATTGTCCTTACTGTTTTGTAACTATTTGCCAGATTCGTAGGTATCGCTGTTTGCTGGAAGTTCAATCGCATGGCGTTGCAAATAAAAGACTTGCGCAATAATGAACACAAACGTCAAGCCCATTACGCCAAAGAGTTTGAAATCGACCCACACATCTTCGCTGAAATTATAGGCGACAATCAGATTAATGATGCCCACGGCGATAAAGAAAGTCGCCCACATTATGTTAGTTTTTTGCCAAATAGGGGCAGGAACTTGAATTGCATTGGACATCATGCGTTCGGTGAGGGTTTTGCGCGAACCAATAAATTGGCTGCCAATGAATGCCAGTCCGAATGCCCAGTTAATGATACTGACTTTCCATTTGATGAATAGTGGGTCTTTCAGGAAAAGGGTTAGTGTGCCGAAAACCAGCAAAATACCCAGTGTAATCAGGTGCATTCGTTCAAAACGACGGTGCATGACAAAGTACAACGCATTTTGGACGATGGTGGCGAGAATAATCACTAAGGTGGCAAGCAAAATGGCATCTTTGGGTTCACTTTGGTTCAATGCCATTAAGGGTAGTTGGTTAGCCGCTGCAATCCACGAAGCTGGTAAGTCTGCAAAGAACTTGTACACCAGAAAGAACAGCGCGACAGGGAAAAAGTCAAACAGGAACTTCATGTGAGTTGGTATAATCCGTGAAATTTGCCAATTCTAAACGATAATTGAACAATGAGTCAGTATTTCCAAATTCATCCCGATAACCCTCAAGTTCGTCTGGTTCGTCAAGCCGTCCAAATCATCCGTAATGGTGGTGTGGTCGTGTTTCCAACCGATTCCAGCTATGCGATTGGGTGTTGCGTCGGGGATAAAAACGCGATGGAACGTATCCAACGTATTCGTCAATTAGATAATAAACATAACTTTACCTTGATTTGTCGTGATTTGTCGGAAATTGCAACCTACGCAATGGTCGACAATATTAACTATCGCCTGATCAAATCACTAACACCAGGGCCGTACACGTTCATCCTCAAGGCTACGCGCGAAGTCCCGCGTCGTCTACAAAACCCCAAACGCAAGACTATCGGGATTCGTTTGCCGGACAATATTGTGACGCAAGCTTTGTTACAGGAATTGAACGAGCCGTTGATGTCGAGCACGCTGATTTTGCCAGATGAGGAGTTCCCCATGACCGACCCGTATCAGATTCGTGTGTATTTGGAACATCACGTCGATTTGATTATTGATGGTGGGTTTTGTGGTCACGAGCCAACCACCGTGGTGGATTTGATGGCTGAACGCCCTGTGATTTTGCGTGAAGGTAAAGGCTCTGTTGATTGGTTAGTGGAGCATTAACAATGGATTTTGATGTCAATAGCATGGTGTACACCGCCGCGACATGGGTATTGCCCGTACTGTTTGCGATTACCCTGCATGAAGTTGCACACGGTTGGGTTGCAAACAAACTCGGCGATAGTACCGCCAAAATGCTGGGTCGATTGTCGCTTAACCCGTTGAAACACGTCGACCCGATTGGCACGGTATTAGTGCCTACCGTGTTATTGGTATTGGGGTCATCGTTTTTGTTTGGCTGGGCAAAGCCTGTTCCGGTGAATTTTCGCAATCTGAAAAACTACCGCAAAGACATGATTTTAGTCGCCGCTGCCGGACCATTGGCGAACCTTGTCATGGCGGTATTCTGGATGATTTTGCTGGTGGTATTTGCGCACGGTGTGAGCGACGACAATGTGGCAAATGGTTTTATGCGCATGAGTCAGAACGGTGTGTTGTTTAATTTGACCTTGTTTGTGTTTAATCTGTTACCCATTCCGCCGTTGGATGGTGGGCGCGTATTGTCTGGTTTGTTACCCTTGTCAGTTTCGCGGATTTTTGATCAAATCGAGCCGTATGGAATGATTATTGTGGTGGTATTGCTGTATTTTGGCATTCTCAGTGCCATTATGTCGCCACTGATTTCCGGCTTAGCCTCACTGTTGGGGCATCTTTTCTTTTAGAATTGCGTTTAACCATACTCAAAACAGGCAAAAGGTATTCGCGTGAGTAATTCGCCATTGCACAATCAGCGCATTGTTTCTGGGATGCGCCCTACAGGTTTACTCCACTTAGGTCACTATCACGGTGTCTTGAAAAACTGGGTGGAAATGCAGCTTAACTACGAATGTTTTTTCTTCGTAGCAGATTGGCACGCGCTAACCACTCACTATGAAACGCCAGATGGTATTGCCAAACACGTTGAAGATTTGGCGATTGACTGGTTAGCGGCAGGCATTAGCCCAAGTTCTGCGACGATTTTTACGCAATCGCATGTGCCTGAACACGCGGAATTGCACTTGTTATTGTCGATGATTACGCCATTAGGCTGGTTAGAACGTGTCCCAACCTACAAAGATCAACAGGAAAAACTCAAAGAACGTGATTTGGCAACTTACGGTTTCTTGGGGTATCCGTTGCTGCAATCGGCGGATATTTTAATCTACAAAGCCGACCGCGTGCCTGTGGGTGAAGACCAAGTAGCACATATCGAATTAACCCGCGAGGTTGCTCGCCGTTTCAACCACTTATACGGACGCGAACCCGGTTTTGAAGACAAAGCCGAACAAGCCGTGAATAAAATGGGTAAAAAACAGGCGAAACTGTACCGTGATTTACGCCGCCAATACCAAGAAAAAGGCGATGCCGAAGCCTTGAATGTAGGGCGTGCATTGCTGGAATCGCAACAAAACTTGTCGTTGGGTGATCGGGAACGTCTATTTGGTTACTTAGAAGGTTCTGGCAAGATTATCTTACCTGAACCACAAGCAGCGTTGACTAAAGCATCGAAAATGCCAGGGTTGGATGGACAGAAAATGTCCAAATCTTACGGCAATACCATCGCCTTGCGGGACGCACCCGACACGCTGGAAAAGAAAATCCGCACCATGCCGACCGATACAAATCGTGTGCGCCGTACTGATCCTGGTGATCCGGCACGTTGTCCGGTTTGGCAATTCCACGAAGTGTATTCCGATGCCTCAACCAAACAATGGGTTCAGGAAGGTTGCCGCAGTGCGGGGATTGGTTGTATCGAATGTAAGCAGCCCGTGATCGCGGCGGTGCAAGCTGAACTCGCGCCGATGCAGCAGCGTGCCGCTGAGTTGGAAGCGGATCGGGGGAAGGTGCGTGATATTCTGCGCGAAGGTGCAGAAACCGCGCGTAAAGTTGCCCGCGAAACTTTGGCGGATGTGATGGCAGCAATGCGCTTTACCCATCGCTAATAATGACAACGTTGCAACAGGAGCATCTCGTTGGTGAGATGCCTCTGGCGGTTGTGCGTGGCGAAAAGGTCGTCACGCTGCCAGAGGATTTGTACATTCCTCCCGATGCGCTGGAAATTTTTTTGGAAGCCTTTGAAGGGCCGTTAGATTTATTACTGTATTTGATTCGCAAACAACATTTTGATATTTGCGATATTCCGATTGCACGCATTACCGAGCAATACATGGTTTACGTCGAGCTAATGAAAGATTTTAAGCTGGATTTAGCAGCGGAATATTTATTAATGGCGGCGATGTTGGCAGAAATCAAGTCACGTTTATTATTGCCGCGCCAAACGGTCAATCCTGAAGTGGAAAATATTGATGACCCGCGTGCGGCGTTAATGCGGCAATTGCAAGATTATGAGCAATGTAAACAAGCAGCGATGGATTTGGATCATCTGCCACGTTTAGAGCGTGATTATAATGTGGTAACAACCGTGGCGGATTTTCCTAAATTACCACGCCCACAACCACAAGTTGCATTGCGTGACTTATTATTAGCATTTCAGGAAGTTTTAAAACGTGCAGATATGTTTAGCCATCATCACATTAAACGTGAGCATTTATCGATTCGGGAACGCATGAGCGCGATTTTGGTTTTATTGCAAACACAACAGCTTGTGCCATTTGAAAAACTTTTTACAGTGGAAGAAGGACGGCGAGGTGTGGTGGTTTCATTAATGGCAGTTTTGGAATTGCTTAAAGCACAGTTAATTGAAGTGACACAGTATTCAGAGCCTTTCGCACCCTTATTGATTCGCCCTGCTGGAGCTAGTGCGGTATGAATGCTGTTAATGTATCGTTAGTCAACATCCTTCAAGCGATTCTTTTAACTGCCGAACAGCCTTTATCCTTAGAGCAATTAACCGACTATTTTTCCCCTGAAGAAGGGGTTAGTAAACAGGATATTCGTGTCGCATTACAACAATTAAACCAGCAGTGCCAACAACACAGTTTTGCGTTAGTGGAAATCGCTAGTGGGTTTCGTTTGCAAACCCGCACCGAATTTCAAACATGGGTACAACGCCATTCCAGCGAGAAGCCCGCTAAATATTCGCGTGCATTTTTGGAAACGTTAGCATTAATCGCTTGGCGACAACCGATTACACGCGCGGAGATCGAGGCTATCCGTGGCGTGGCAGTTAATGCTAATATTATCAAAACATTGTTCGAGCGTGAATGGGTGCGCGTCTTGGGACACAAGGAAATCCCTGGTCGTCCCGAAATGTTGGGAACAACTCGCCAGTTTCTGGATTATTTTGGTTTGAAATCATTGGATGATTTACCAAGCTTAACTGCATTACAAAACTTGGATAAATACACACTGCCATTAGCCTTTGAATAACGGCAGTTAAGATTATGGTAAGCCAATACAGCGTTGGTAACGACCATTCACCGTATTAGCAAATTTTTCGGTAGTCAAAACCCGTGAGGTCTTCATACTGTGTAAGGTAATGCTGGGGATAATGGCGTAAGCGGGTTCAACTTTTTTCCGCTTGCGATATAGATTAGTAACACTTTTATAGGTTGCCGTTTTGTTAAACGTCATGGTTTTTTCTAATACTAAATCGCGGCGAATTTGGGAATCATTTAAGCCGAGATTGTATTGGTAATTCACCGCGCGTAAGACCTGTTCTGTGCTGCTAACGCTGGCACTGATTTCGCCATTCTCATAAATCAATAAGTCACCATCTAATACCAATGAGTCATTGGCTAAACTGGCAATAACATACTGAAACGCGGCATTTCGGCTGGTATAGCGTCCGGCATTGTAGTCAGCAAAACGATACAGTTTTTTGTTATAACCTGTTTCATAGCCTAATAACATTAATGTGCCGTAATATAAACCGCCTTTGCGTGAATAGAGTTTGTCGCGTAATTGGTAAATCTCGTTGAGGCTGAGTGTATGCCCACGGTTTTCAGCTTCGTATTGATTGGCAAAATCAATGCTTACCTGCATTGCACCTAGAGTCCGCACTTCATTGTTGGATTCAATCGAGTCTTCACCAATAAAATCGAGTTTGTATTCTTGCATTAAACCAGCGACTAAATCACGGTAAGCTACGTCTAAATCACGTTCGGTTTTAGCACGGCGAATACGCTGCATAAAACTGTCGCGTGGGTTGGGAAAGTGATTCAAAAAGACTTCCGCTTCACCACCTAATACGGGGATTTGATTGAGCTTTTGGATAATCGCTTGTTCGGATAAACGCCCTAGATTCGGTACGGCAGGGTTAGCAACAAAACTGGATTCTTGCGCGATAATCGCAATCACGGCACAGACATTTTCTTTGCTAGAAGGGATATTGTGCAGTTTAAGGGTGTCAAGAATGTCTTGCGCCCAACCATTGGCATCCGTGATTTTAGGCTTAGCGGTTTTGATCAAGGCAATGGTTTCATACAGGCTCGGTGATGGTGGTGTTGCTGCAAGTAGTACAACAGGTAATAGCATACCGATTAATAAGTATAGGGATGCGGAATAAGCTATAAAACGTAATAATGAGTGGCGTATTTGCCAAACCAGCCAATCGAACATGTGGGGAATGCCTTCATTAAATCAGGCGTAACCATACCATAGGATTGATGGTTTCCGCAGCGTTCTTATTACCGATTCTCTCTGTTGAAAGATAGGCTTATACTGACGGGATAAGGCAAATACACGGCTAATGCTAAGGAGCAAATACAATGAATGAAAAATTACAGCAATTGCGAGCAAAACTCAAAGCAGAACGTGACGAATTTCAAGCAAATCACCACCTTGATCAAGCCCATTTGCAGGCAGAGTGGCAACAAGCTGAAGACAAATGGCTCAGTTGGCAAGAACGCCTGCGTGAGGCGGGGCTGAATGTTGCGGGTAAAGCGGGGCGGTTATTGAGCGAAGTGGAAGAGGAGCTGCATGAGCTAAAAGAGGATGCGACCGCTGCGGCTTGGAAGCTGAACCTGAAAACCAAGGAGGAAATCCACGATTTGGGCGAAGACGTGGACCAACTGCAACACAAACTGGTGGATAAAGTGCAGGATGTTCGCCTAGAGGTGGAAGAGGAGTTGCATGAGTTGGGTGAAGAACTGGTCGAATTATACCAGAAACTGCGGCAACGGCTGCACCTGAAATAGCCCATGCGTATTGGTGAGATGCCACTTTGGTGTAAACAGGGTGGCAGTTGTGGTTTAATAAGCCCCTGTTCTGATGTTGAATGAATTAAAATAGCAGGTCATTGGGGTATATGGCGCGACACTTGGCATGGCGTAAGTGGTTTTATCAAGCTTTGGTGGAAAAACATGGTGATCATTGGGCGCGATTATTAAACCGTGCTCTGATTATACTGATTATCTTTAATGTGATTGCTGTGATTCTAGAGTCAGAAAGCAGTATTCATCGATTACATCCCAATAGTTTTCTGGTCTTTGAAAGCTTATCCGTTGCAGTCTTTTCCTTGGAGTATGTGATCCGTGCATGGATTTGTGTCGAAGGTGACGCTGCTTATCAACATCCGATTAAAGGTCGGCTGCGTTATTTGTCATCACCGATGGCATTGGTGGATTTAATTGCAATAGTGCCATTCTATTTAGGCCTATTTGGTGGTGTGGATAATCTGTTAGTGTTACGCAGTTTACGTTTATTGCGCGTTTTCAAATTAACACGTTATTCACACTCGATGGAGCTTTTAATGAGTGTCTTTCGGCAAGAAGCCGAAACCATGATTTCTGCATTGTTTCTATTGTGTGTGCTGATCTTATTAGCTGCTACTGGGGTTTATCTAGTCGAAGGTAGTGCGTATCCCGAAGCGTTTGGCAGTATTCCGCGTGCATTATGGTGGAGTGTTGTAACGCTAATGACCGTGGGGTACGGTGATGTCGTGCCACACACTGTCATGGGGAAAATATTCAGCGGTATTATTATGGTGACAGGGGTGGCGGTAGCGGCATTACCAGCGGCAATTCTGGCATCGGGGCTGATTAATGAATTGGAGCGTCGCCGCGAAAGATTTCATACCGAACTGTTGCGTTTGATGGAAGAAGGTCACGTTGATTTTGCTGATTTGCGCCGTTTGGAACAATTACGGATGCAAATCGGTATTAGTCGTGCGGATGCGCGTTTGATTTTTGAGGAGGTCAAGCGGGAAAGTCGCTTACACACGCATTTGAATTGCCCTCATTGTGAACAACCCTTGGTGATTCGTCATCCTGTCGGGGTAATTCACGTTAAACCTGCTAAACGCCAACGCTAGGGTTTCTTGTGGTTGGTGACAAACCATCACTATGCTGTATGTAATGGTAATGACTGTTAGGAGAGAGGTTTTTATAGTCATGAATAAAATCAATGTGTTGTTTGTGTGTATGGGCAATATTTGTCGTTCACCAACCGCGCAGGGTGTGTTTGAGAAACTCGTGCAATCTTATGGTTTGGAGTCACATTTCCATATTGATTCGGCGGGGACACATTCTTACCACATTAATGAACCGCCCGATTTACGCGCTCAAGAAGCCGCGCGTAAGCGTGGAATGGATTTATCTCACCAGCGTTCGCGCCAAGTTGAGGTGAGTGATTTGGATGGTTTTGATTATGTGCTGGTCATGGATCGAACAAACTGGAAGGATTTACAGCGTATTGCGCGTCCTGAGCATCAAGAATGCATTCATTTGTTCATGAAGTTTGCAACACGTTGGCACACGGATGAAGTGCCAGACCCATACTACGGCGGTTCAAATGGTTTTGAGCGGGTTTTGGATATGACCGAAGATGCGGCGGTAGGGTTATTAGCCCATATCCGCCGTCATCATTTGTAATCGCTAGGCGATTATTTTACCTCGTTCGGTTCTGGATGCATCCAAACGGGGCGTTTCTTCGCTGGCGTTTTGGCAAGCTCTACAGCAGGCATTTCTGGCTCTGCGGGGGTGGTCGGGGCGGTTTCAGCAACAGATGCTGGGGCATCTTCCAGAACGTCAGCGTGGGTTGCGGCTGGTGGTTCTGTTGCAACCGTGGCGGTTTCCACTGTTGTTGCGCTGCTTGAATCCATTGCATCAACGCTTGGAACTTGCAACGTGGTGTCGCTGGATTCCGTAACGTGCATTACGATGGGAGTAGCCGTTTCGGCGGTACTTATCGGATTCTCCGCAACCGTTGGTTCAAGTGTTTCGAGCACTGGTGTTGGCGTTGCTGCACAGGTATCGCTGTCCATATTGACGGTACTGCTCGATTCATCAGTAGGCTCTGCGACAGATGACGCGGCGACTTGCTGTGTAGGTTCAACGACAGGCGTGTTATCCACGGCTGTTGTTGGTTCAGAAAGTGCTTCCTCAGGTGCGCTAGTGGGTACTGCGGAATCGGCTAATGATTCGACTACGATGCGCATTGCCGGACGTTCTGAACGGGGGGCGGTTTGCGTGAGGTCAATCACAATGGGTTCGAGTGATTCTTGCGCTGCTAAGTCGGTGACAGGACGTGGAGGGCGTGGACGGTCACGATCAGCTCCCCCGCGTGGACGACGAGTACGTCCGCGACGTTCGCGGTATTCGCGCGGTGGGCGGTTGTTTGCGCCTTCACCGTTAGCGGTTTCGTTGTCGTTGTCAGTATCATCGTCGGTTTCTTCAGCATTGTCAGCATCCGCGTTTACCTCACGTTCGGTATGTGTCGCTTCGGTAACATTGGGCGTGCTGTCACGCGCTGTTGTCGGTGCTGATGCTGGGGTGGTCGTTGGCGTTTCGTTGCTTACTGTGTCTGATGCAGGCGTTTCGTCACGCGCTACTTCATTTTGGCCTTCAACTGGGGTTTCAACGACTTCTTCAGCGTTAGGTGGACGACGGTCGCGGCTGTAACGGTCACGGCGCGAACGGTGACGGCGTGACTGACGCGGCTCGTATTCCCCTTGCGTTTCTGCATTGTCTGTTTCTAGCTCTGCTTCATTGGGGAGTTGCGCATTGTCAGCGGTATCGTCAGCCGGAACGACGGGGCGCACGTTGTCAGTTTCAGGGCGATGGCGTTCCGCTCGCGTCGGACGGGGGTTTTCGCGTGGTTGTTCGCGGTGATCACGTTGGGTTTCGCGCTCTCGTCCTTGCTCTGATGCGGTTTCAGCGGTAGTGCGGGTGTCACGGCGTTGCTCATGTTCGGTGCGTTCACGGGATTCTTGAGCATTGTGACGGCCTTCGTGGTTGCGTTCGCGCTCACGTTCACGTTTCTCACGATTGTCGTTTTTACCTTCACGTTCACGTTGTTCGTAACGATTTTCGCGGTTTTCATTGCGATTACGTTCTTGACGTGGTGTTGGTTCGTCATCGCGGCGTGCATTATCGCGGTTATCTGCGTCGTCGGCTTTTGCGGTTTTGTCAGCGTCATGATGACGACCGTTGGAAGTGCCATTGTTGCGGTTGTTGCGTTCGTTATTGCGCTCTTGGCGTGATTCGTGTCGAGCGTTGTCTTGACGTTCACCACGACCATTTTGATGGTTATGGCGTTTGGCGTTGGCGACTTCTGGCTTGCGTGACTCGTGACGCGGTGTCGTGGCAGTTTCGTTACTGGCCTCTACTTTTTCCGCCGCTTCGGCAGCTTTTTCTACACGCGGGCTTGTGCCAAATAAGCTGTTGAATAAACGCCGCACCAATGCTGAACCTTTCAACAATGGTGTGGCAATTTGAGGAATTGCTTCCACGGTTTGACGCAGGTTTTGCGGCGCGGGTTTGCTTGGTAACACGTTGGTAACAGCCGCTTCCACAGGCAATTGCTTTGGTGCTTCTTGCTGTGTGGTGTGTTCCATTGCCGGAGGTGTCGGGATATGGTCATAGCTGGATGTGCCTTCAATGGCTTCCAAACCGTCGCTACGAATGCGCGTGATCTCGTAATGCGGCGTATCCAAATAGGGGTTGGGGATCACGGTCAGTTCGATACTGCGTCGTGCTTGAATGTCCGCCAATGCCTGACGTTTTTCATTCAGCAGGAAGGATGCGATAGCGATAGGCACTTGCGCAATCACTTTGCCTGTCATTTCCTTCATGGCTTCTTCTTCCATCAAGCGCAAGACGGAAAGTGCCAAGGAATCGGTGCTGCGAATATGCCCTTGCCCGGTACAACGTGGGCAAACGATTTGGCTGGATTCGCCGAGGGATGGGCGCAAGCGTTGGCGTGACATTTCCAGTAAGCCAAAGCGCGAAATCCGCCCGACTTGCACCCGCGCACGGTCGAGTTTCATGGCATCACGCAGGCGTTTTTCCACTTCACGTTGGTGTTTGCTGGGTAGCATGTCAATGAAGTCGATAACGATCAAGCCGCCCAAATCGCGCAAGCGTAGTTGACGGGCGATTTCGTCCGCTGCTTCGAGGTTGGTATTCAGCGCGGTTTCTTCAATGTCTTGCCCTTTGGTGGCTCGCGCTGAGTTAATGTCGATGGAAACCAATGCTTCGGTGTGGTCGATGACAATCGCACCGCCAGAAGGGAGCGCAACCGTGCGTTGGTACGCGGTTTCGATCTGGTTTTCCACTTGGAAACGGCTAAACAGCGGTGTGCCGTCGGTATAATGTTTCAGCTTGCGCAGGTTGTGCGGCATGACTGCCTGCATGAAGTCCCGCGCTTGTTGATACACTTTCGGGTCGTCAATGACGATTTCGCCAATGTCACGGCGGAAGTAGTCACGCAAGGCACGGATAATGACATTGCTTTCTTGGTAGAGCAGCACAGGACCTTTGTGCTGTTGGTAGGCCTGTTGAATCGCTCCCCATAAGGTTTTGAGGTAATCCAAGTCCCAAGAGAGTTCGTCGGCTTCGCGGTCGATACCTGCCGTGCGCACGATCACGCCCATATTGTCGGGAATGTCTAGTTCATTCAGCGTTTGTTTGATTTGCTGACGATCTTCACCTTCGATGCGACGTGAAACCCCACCCGCTTTGGGGTTGTTCGGCATCAATACCAAATAACGCCCTGCAAGGCTGAGGTAAGTGGTGAGTGCAGCACCTTTGTTGCCGCGCTCCTCTTTATCGACCTGAACCAAGACTTCTTGCCCTTCGCGTAGCATGTCTTTGACGTTCGGGCGACCATTCGCTTTCGCGTCTGGATGGTAGTATTCAGGCGCAACCTCACGGAATGACAAAAAGCCATGACGTTGTGCGCCATAATTGACGAATGCTGCTTCTAAACTTGGCTCAATACGGGTGATAATGCCTTTGTAAATGTTAGCTTTTTTTTGTGCGCGAAAAGGGTGTTCAATGTCGAGGTCATACAAACGCTGACCATCGACCATCGCAACGCGGATTTCTTCCGGTTGGGTTGCATTAATTAGAATACGTTTCATGTACTACACAAGCCTTGTCATGCAGTACTCGTTACCTGTTTGTTTTACAGGTGGAATCCAGATTAAAATCGTTCTATGAATATCAAATAGTTAGACTATTGCAATGGCAGTCTAACTGTAAAAAATCCATTATCCACCTGTTTGAAGAATCGTTCGGTTGTCACGGATCATGTCTTGGCAGAGCCGCAAATCGGCGGGTGCATGGGCGTTATAAACCGCTGGCGCATTCTTGTAACAGACATCAGCAACAAGTATCTGCTGTTAATGTCGAACCTGTTCGCCGCAGTATTAGCAAATCACTAGGTGTCGGTCGTACAGGGGTTGTCGCTATTTGGGTGTGGGACTTTTGCTTTTCGTCTTGTTCACCCGATCACAAATTCGCAAGCGGGCGGGTTAGCCAGTGGAATTTGTGATTGAATCACTAAGGCGCGGGTCATATCATCTCGTTTTTGATTGAGCCCGTCTTGTCAGGTGGATTGCACCTGCATTTGCCCACAGCGAATATATCAATTCGGTTAATCATATTCAATTTAGATTTCAGACAAACTCGGTACGTTTTTTATTTATGACAGTCCAATATCACACGGTTACGGAGCACGAAGCAGGGCAACGTGTTGACAACTTCCTGATTCGCCATTTAAAGCAAGTGCCCAAAAGCGCGATTTACCGCATTCTGCGTAAGGGTGAAGTGCGTGTGGATAAAAAACGTGTCAAGCCCGAAAAGAAGCTGGTGCTAGGTGAAGTTGTGCGCATTCCGCCTGTGAAGTTGGAATCGGAATTGCATTCTACTGATCAACCTGCGGTGGCTTCCGAGAACCTGTTAGCGGTATTGGAAGCGGCTGTATTGCGTGAAGATGAGCAATTAATCTTCATTAACAAGCCTGCTGGTTTGCCTGTACACGGTGGTAGTGGCCATAAATTAGGCTTGATTGAAGCGTTTCGCCAATTGCGCCCCAATTTGCCGTATGTCGAACTAGCGCATCGCATTGACCGTGATACCAGCGGCGTGGTGATTTTAGCCAAGTCACGCCAAGCGTTGACAGAACTGCATGAACTGTTCCGTGATGGCAACATCGACAAACGCTATCTGGCACTGGTGGCGGGGAAATGGACACACGGGCGTAAACACGTCACCATGACGTTGGGTAAGGAAGAGGGCAAACGCCAAAAAGTGCAGGTCATGGATGAAGGCAAAGAATCCGAGACGATTTTTAGCCCCGTCAAAAATTTACGCGGTGCATCGTTGGTCGAAGCGCAAATCTTAACCGGACGGATGCACCAAATTCGGGTGCAATTGCAAAATTTAGGGCATCCGATTTTGGGTGATGAGCGTTACGGCGATTTTGCCTTGAACCGTGAGTTCCGTGCCAAGGGTGTGAAACGTTTGTTTTTGCATTCGGCTAACGTTAATTTTGTCTTGCACCTGACAGGGCGGCGTTATGTGGTCGAAGCCCCTTTACCCGACGAATTAAAAACGGTGGTAGCAAATTTACGATGATAACTGAGCGACCTTACAACATTCTGATCTTTGATTGGGATGGAACATTGATGGATTCTGCCGCGCACATTACGGCTTGTATGCGTAATGCGATTGCGCACGCAGGGGCGGATTTCCGTACTGATGCGCAAATCCGCCACATTATTGGTCTGGGTTTGGAAGAAGCGGTGCGGCAATTGTTGCCAGATGCCAGTGCCAACCTGATACAGCGCGTGGTGGAAGAATACCGCCAAGAATTTCTGTTTCGTACCAGTCATGCCAGCGAATTGTTTGCGGGGGCGCGTGAAACGCTCGCCACTTTACAAGCGCAAGGCTATTACTTGGCGGTAGCAACGGGTAAATCGCGCCGTGGTTTGGACAAAGTGCTGGCTGAAACGGGTTTGGAAACGGTATTTGCCATCACCCGCTGTGCGGATGAAACCCATTCCAAACCGCATCCATTAATGCTGGAAGAAATTCTCACTGATTTCGATGCAAAACCCAGTGAAGCATTAATGATCGGTGACAGCGAGTACGATTTGTTAATGGCGCGTAATATCCAAATGGATGCGTTAGCGGTGAGTTATGGCGTGCATTCATTACAGCATTTATTGCAGTATCAGCCACAAGGTTATGTGGATGATGTTGCCCACATTCCCGATTGGTTAGCCCAACATTCAAAATAAGGTAAACATGGCATGAGTCAAGAAGACACCCAAGCGATTCAAGCTCTCAAAGACATCGCAATGGAAGGTATTAAAGAACAACGTCGCGCCAGACGGTGGGGGATTTTCTTTAAGTTATTTTTTGTGGTGTATGCTTTAGTTGCATTGTTAGCCATTTTAGGTACAGGTGCATCCAAAGAAAAGTTAAATACCGCATCTGAAGTAACGGCCGTGGTGGATTTTAACGGCGTGATTATGGACGGTGGGGAAATCAATGCGGAAACGATTTTACCCAGCCTGAAAGAAGCATTTGAAAATGAAAAAACCAAAGGTATTTTGCTGCGTATTAATAGCCCTGGTGGAAGCCCTGTGCAAGCGGGCATCATTAACGATGAAATTCGTCGTTTAAAAGCTTTGCATAAAGACATTCCAGTTTATGCGGTCGTTTCGGATATTTGTGCTTCGGGCGGTTATTACATTGCGGTTGCTGCTGATAAGATTTACGCCGATAAAGCCAGTATCGTGGGTTCGATTGGTGTACGCATGGATAATTTTGGGGTGGTGGGTTTAATGGAAAAGCTCGGCGTACAACGTCGTCTTTATACCGCAGGTGCAAATAAAGGCATGTTAGACCCGTTTTTACCTGAAAATCCGGCACAGGTTCAACACGTTCAAACCATGTTAAATGCCACGCATCAGCAATTCATTGATGTCGTGAAACAAGGGCGTGGGGAGCGTTTGCAAAATAATCCCGATATTTTTTCTGGCTTATTTTGGACAGGTGAAGAAGCTTTAAAACTGGGTTTAATTGATGCGCTAGGTAGCGATACTTATGTCGCCCGCGAAATCATTAAAGCCGAAGACATGGTGAACTTCACTAGCGAAAAAGACATCTTCGAGCGACTCAGCGAAAAAGTCGAAACCTCGGTGAGTGCGACATTGCGTGCTTGGGTAGTGGAAGCCTCCGCGCCGCGTTCAGCATTGTACTGAGGCGTTGTGAATGGCTTATACCACGATTGATCTCTTCGCAGGCATTGGCGGAATGCGTTTGGGTTTCGCCGCCTGCGGTTGTGAGAATGTGTTTTCGTCGGAATGGGATAGCTACGCGCAGAAAATGTACGCTGCCAATTTCGGCGAAATACCATTTGGCGACATTAACCTGATTGCGCCGGAACAAATACCAGATCATGACATCCTGTTGGCGGGGTTTCCTTGCCAACCGTTTAGTATTGCGGGAAAAGGGTTGGGTTTTACTGACACGCGCGGCACGCTGTTTTTCAATATTGAAAGCATTCTGGCGGCAAAACGTCCGCGTGCTTTTTTGCTGGAAAATGTCAAACGTTTAACTACTCATGATGAGGGACGCACATTCCAAGTTATTTTGGATCGCCTCACGCGCTTGGGTTACAGCGTTCACCACAAGGTGTTGAACTCGTTGGATTTCGGTATCCCGCAAAAGCGCGAACGAATTTACATCGTCGGTTTCTTACAACCCAGCGCGTTTA
>CAZEQX010000040.1:0-17654 GCA_964514635.1 uncultured Thiothrix sp. | reverse complement strand
GGTGCAACGCTTTCCGAAGGTCGTGGCACGACGCGCCCGCTGGAATTGTTCGGCGCACCCGACATTGACGCGGGCAAAGTGATACGCACCATGCACGAACTTGCGCCGCAGTGGTTGCAGGGTTGCCGTTTGCGCGAATGTTGGTTTGAACCGACCTTCCACAAACACGTTGGCAAGCTGTGTGCGGGCGTGCAAATTCACGTCGAAGCCCCGCATTACGACCACGCAGCGTTCCGCCCGTGGCGCGTGCAAGCCCTTGCTTTCAAAGCGATTCGCCAGTTGTACCCTGATTATGAATTGTGGCGTGATTTTCCGTATGAATACGAGTTTGGCAAATTACCGATTGATGTGATTAATGGTTCGCCATTACTGCGCGAGTGGGTGGATGATGCTTCTGCTACAATCAATGACTTGGACGTTCTAGCCTGTGCGGATGAACAGGAGTGGGAACGTAAACGTCAACCCTTCTTGTTGTATTAACCATCATGACAATGGCTTATGTTTACCTTGGTTTAGCTATCATTGCGGAAGTAATCGCCACCAGCTCGTTGAAAGCAACCGAGGAGTTCACCAAAATCGGCCCCACCATCATCATGATCGTGGGTTACGGCGTGGCGTTTTACTGCATGACTTTGGCATTACGCGCCATTCCGTTGGGCATTACTTACGCCATTTGGTCAGGACTGGGCATTGTCTTGGTTAGCATCGTTGGTATTGTGCTGTACGACGAAAAGCTCGATTTGCCTGCCGCGATTGGCATGGGGTTAATTATTGCAGGTGTTGTCGTGATTAATGCATTTTCCAAAATGGTGCAGCATTAATTCTCGCTCTACACCGTTTGCCCAGCGCAATACCCTGACGACCACGCCCATTGGAAGTTATAACCGCCTAACCAGCCCGTTACATCCACGGTTTCGCCGACAAAGTACAAACCAGCGACTTTGTTAGCCTCCAACGTTTTCGAGGAAAGCTCGCGAGTATCCACGCCACCTAAACACACTTCGGCGGTGCGCATTCCTTCCGTACCGGATGGCGTGAGTTGCCAGCAGTGCAATTGTTGCGCGATGGCTTGCAAGTTTTTGTCAGCGTATTGCCCCATTGGTCGATTCGGGAACAGTGTTTCGCACAGCCGTTGCGCTAAACGCGCGGGTAAAGCTTCGCCTAAAATGGTTTTGAGTTCGGCTTTCGGGCGTTGTTTTTGCACACTTTGCAACCAAGCGTAAGCGTCGCGTTCTGGCAACAAGTCGATTTCCACCGCCATGCCTTTTTGCCAATACGAGGAAATCTGCAACATCGCCGGACCACTCAAACCGCGATGCGTGAATAACAGGTTTTCGCGGAACGAACCTTTGCCACAACTGGCGACGACTTCGGTACTCAAACCCGCCAGTCCGGCAAATAAACCTTCCAACTTGTCTTGGCTGAAAGTGAAGGGGACGAGCGCGGGGGAAAAGGGGATATTTTTCAAACCGAATTGTTTGGCAATGTGAATGCCGAAATCGGTCGAACCCATGCGCGGAATCGACGGCCCACCCGTGGCAATCACCAACGATTCACAGGTAAACATTCCCGCTGACGTTTGCAGTTGGAAGCGTGTTGCCGCTGCGCCCTCTTGTCGTGCAATCGCCACCACATCGGTGTTTAAACGCAACTGCACGCCCGCGTGTTGGCATTCTGCCCACAGCATCTCGACAATCGCGGGGGCTTTTTGGTCACAAAATAATTGCCCCAGCGTTTTTTCTGTCCACGTTAAACCGTGGCAGCGCATTAGGCTCAAGAAATCTTGCGCGGTGTAACGTGCCAGAGCGGATTTGCAAAAGTGCGGATTTTGCGACAAATACGCATTGGGGCGCACCTGCAAATTGGTGAAATTGCAGCGTCCGCCCCCAGAAATGAGGATTTTCTTCCCCACTTTGTCGGCTTTATCCAACAATAACACGCGACGGGCGCGTTGCGCGGCTTGTGCTGCACACATTAATCCGGCAGCACCTGCACCAATAATAATGACATCGTAGGCGTTTGAATTTTGCATGGCGTGCATCATACCCAAATCGCAGGCAGAAAAAAGCCCGCAACGTGGGCTAGACGTGCGGGCTTGCGAGGAAGCCTTCAATCAATCAACCTTCATTACCAGTGAATTGTCACCTGACGGCGACCCCAACGTTTTGCGGCGCGTCTGTCGTCACCCATATAGATGTCGATCTTTTTGCGCCAACGCGGGTGCATTTTGTCTAAGACTTTAAATTCTCCTTGCATTCCTTTGATTTTGACTCTGTCACCATAGGATAAGCCGTATTGGTTGAGCAAGTCTCTGGAGACTGCAATAGCTTTAGTAGATGGTGTTAAGCGATCGCCCCATGCGGCGACATCTGGAGTACTATCGGTTTGAGCTGAAACCGAGTTATAAGCTGTAGCGGTTACGTTAAGGATGTTTGTTGACCGCTCCTTTCCTGCGAAAGCCGTGCCCACAATACCAATGGCAAGGGCAACCACTGTCAGAAAACGAGTTACAGTAGACATAAAAGATAACCTAGATAATTAATGATATTGCTGATTTATTTGAAGTTTTATGAAGGGATGATTGAAGGATGGGACGGAAGGTAGCATAACCTTGACGACCAAGGGAAGTTTTTTGTGGCAAATCCGATACTCGGTAGTAACACAAAATGCACAATCCATATGACACATGAGCCTCTCACTGTAGGGTTTTTAAACAATGCACTCACCAAAATGCGTATCCGTTCGCTTCCTCTGGTTGTTGCCTGAACATCTATGCGACACTAAAAAAACGATGTCTCGAAACAACAACATAACCGAGTGTATATCAGCAATCGACGCTTGTCATATTTATTCGGTAGAATTTTTTTTATACACCAATTTATGACCATCAGTTCCTTTATTAAAGTGTATAAAAAATCACCTTATTAATAAAATCATATAGCTTGTCGATTAATTATTTGAAACTCACATTATTTAAGTATTTTATTCATGAAAAAAGGCATTATTCTTTCAACGCTCAATGCAAGATACACGCACGCGTCACTTGGATTGCGGTATTTATACGCGAATCTTGGCGACTTACAGGCACTATCACAGGTCATGGAATTCACCATTTCGATGCGTCCTATCGATATTGCTGAGCAATTATTAGCAGAAAAACCGCTCATCATTGGGTTTGGTATTTACATCTGGAATGTCATAGAAACGACATCATTAATAGAAATTATTAAGTCGGTTTCACCAGAAACGGTGATTGTGCTCGGTGGCCCTGAAATTAGCTATGAAACTAACCAACAACCTGTCGCAGCACTGGCTGACTACATCATTACAGGTGCTGGCGAAGTAGCGTTTCGCCAACTATGCGAACAATTATTAAGCAACAAGAAGCCACTCAACAACATCATCGCGGGCGGACAAGTGTCACTTAAGCAACTTCAGTTGCCTTATGCCTACTACAGCGACGATGATCTCAAAACCCGCTCAATTTATGTCGAAGCCTCGCGCGGCTGTCCATTCAAATGCGAGTTCTGCTTATCAGCATTGGATAAAACGGCTTATCCGTTTGAACTAGAACGCTTTTTGGTGGAAATGGATCGATTATGGCAGCGTGGGTTGCGCCAGTTTCGTTTTGTTGATCGCACCTTCAACCTAAAAATTCAAACCACAATTGCGATTTTGGATTTCTTTCTCGAACGCTTGGATGCGGAAACCTTCCTGCATTTCGAGCTAATCCCCGACCATTTACCCGAAGCACTCAAGGAACGCATTACGCGCTTCCCCGCCGGAACGTTGCAGTTTGAAATCGGTATTCAAACGTTTAACCCCGACGTGCAAGCCCTCATCAGCCGCAAGCAAGATAATGTGAAATCGGCGGAAAATATTCGTTGGCTACGCGAACAGTCGCACGCTCATTTGCACACGGATTTGATTTTTGGCTTACCAGGGGAGGATTTAGCCAGTTTTGGACGCGGGTTTGATCAGTTAATTGCCTTAAATCCGCACGAAATCCAAGTCGGGATTTTGAAACGCTTGCGCGGTACGCCGATTATTCGCCATACGCCAGCGTTCGAGATGGTGTACAACCCACAACCGCCGTACAATATTTTGCGCAATAATCTGGCAGATTTTGCTACCACGCAGCAAATGAACCGCTTTGCACGGTTTTGGGACATGATCGGTAATTCAGGGCGTTTTGAACAAACCCTGCCGTTATTACTAGGGGATGCCGCATTTGCGCGGTTTTGGGCATTGTCGGAATGGATTTTCACCCAATCGCAGCAAACGCACCAAATCGCTTTACCGCGCTTATTTGTCTTAGTACATGAAGGCGGGCAAGCCGTACTCGGTATTGAGCGCGATGTGCTGGAAACAGCCTTATTGGCAGATTACGCAAAAACGGGGCAGAAAGGGCAAGTACCGTTTGTTACCGAAGTGCGGAAGAATCCCACACTTCTGGCACAAAAAGGTTCAAGTCGTAATCAACGGCAATTACGGCACTTGTGAGGTAGCTGGTGGTGTGGTGGATGGCGTTTTCGCCCCTGCATCAGGTGCTGGCATGAACTCACCTTCTTCACGGTTCGTGGTGGGTGCTACCACGGGCAATGGCGCGGCATTTTGAATACTGCACACATCTCGCGCAAATGTCGGGTAATCCACCACGGTATTACCCGTCGCACAACCGGACTTACAATATTTCTCCCAGTTTGGGGCTTGGAAACCGGGGAAGTTCGACATAATGGTTAAAGAACTGGCTAATTCCACACCGATCCATGATTGAGGATCAGCACAACTTGCGTCATTTTCTCGCGCATCGATACAAGACTGTAAAACATCGGTGTACAACAATTGGCAATCGTCTTGTTCCAACGACGTTTGTGCTACGGTTTCCAAAGTGACGGCTAATTGATCACCTTGCAAAGTAGCCACCTTGCGTTTGCCAGCTTCAAAGCCTAAATCCACCATCACTTTGCCATTATCAACCGTCAGATTGACATCCTCGGCATCCATCATGCTGCTAAACGTCGCCTGAGATAGGATTTGTGCATCTTTACCCGCTTGCAAACCGACAAAAGCAAACTGGGTCGCCGCATTTTCAGGGCACTGTTCACCTGCACAATTAGCCCCAACCAACACCAATTCACGCCCATTTTGGGTAATGTATTGGTGCAAGGACAAATACACATGATCTTGTTTATAAATGGTTTTCCCATTCAACTGTAAGCTATCAGGGGGGCCATTCGGTGTGCTACGCACAATGTTTAATTCTCCAGCACGAGTTTTAAACGTATCATTTTCCAAAGGAATACGTTCGATATGCGTTTCTAAAACCGCAACATTCGCGGCGGTTGCTGACTCAGCCTGCTCTTTTTTGTCATCGCATCCTACTAATGCAATCAACAATACCCAGCAACATACCCAAGACAGTCGTTTCAACACTCTGATCCTCTCCTGTTTTTGCAAAACACTGGAATAATAACGGTAATTACAAACTTCTACACGCACAACACGCGCTGAATCGTAGGAATCACCCCTGTATTCTGATCCTTTGCAGACTAACCATTTCAAAAACTAGGGAAAATACCAGAACTACCCGTTTGTCTTGGGCATCCGACTACCGAAAATTACAACTTTTCTGTTACATTCAGTGGCAAAAGCACAATGAGGTGAATCAGCATGTCTGCAAAAGCATTAGCAGCCTACATCAAGGAACGCTTAGAGGCACTGGGCATGAGTATCAGTGTCGCTGCGGAAAAATCAGGGCTTTCGCGCCAAACATGGCACAAACTCATCCATGCCAACATTATCGAAGCCAAACTTTCCACACTGATTCAAGTCGCTGAAACCTTGGAAACACACCCATTAAGCATGATGCGTATTTACTTCCAAGGCAAACCGTCGGCGGAAATAGAATCACTCATCGCGCCAAGTGAACCATTTGCTTGCCGTTTTATTGCGGATGTCACTTACCCCGACAACAGCACTGTTTACACAGGTGAAGTGTTTGAAAAAGTCTGGGAAGTGGCGAATGTTGGCCCAGAACCGTGGCTGGATTGGCAATTGCGGTGTGTTGATGAACATTTTCGCCAAAGCGTGCATTTCACCCTAAAGCCGCTGACCACCAGCATTGCCATTCCCCCCACACCGTCGGGTGGACATGCGCGTTTAAGCGTGCAATTTCGCGCCCCAGACCAGCCGTGTACCGCCATTTCCCATTGGAAAAGTTTTAATGCCAAAGGGGAAATCATGTTCCCCAAACTCACGGGATTGTATTGCATGGTTAAGGTTATTCAAGCTCACAGCCGCACGGATGACCTGCAAGGAGACTGATTTACTAACAGTATTTTGCTTAATAAGCAAGCAACTTCCCTAACAAGATAAAACAAAAATCAATCATATTCTCCTTATATTTAAAAAATGATATTTATGATCGTTTTTTGCATAACGGATAATACCCTTTTAAAGATAGGAATAATATAATCTTCAAAATCAAACAATTAAGTGTTTTGTTGCGTGCGTCGGCAGCCCTTTTAAACGGTTTAATCTATCAAAAATTTTAGAACAACAAACCGTATGTTCATAATGTCAAGGTGGAAATTTCCATCTTGAGAGATTGCTGGCAACCCCATAAAACTCACGGAAGTTGAGGGAAATGGGAGACTAACATCATGTCAGCACTCGATGTCGCAAACTACATTAAACAACGCAGTAAATGCCTGAACTTAAGCACGGCTACTGCTGCACGTTTATCAGGGCTATCACGGCAAACATGGCATAAGCTGTTAAATGCCGAAATTGAGGAAGCACGTTTGTCCACGCTTGTGCGTGTTTCGGAAACTTTGCACGTTTTACCCACCGTTTTGATGGGCTTGTATTTCAACGGTAGCACCATCCAACGTAAGTTGATTCAATACCCTGAAGCACTTTTTTGTCAGGATATGGGGCTGGTTCAGCCAAACAAAGGGTTTTAGGATTCTGAAAGAACTTTACTTTTGCCACGTTTCGGGGGATAAAATGCCGCCTGTGATGGATAGGGAGGCAGTTTTACCGAACTGCCATATAAGAAATGAGCGAGAATCTGGTTATCGTCGAATCTCCGGCGAAAGGTAAAACCATACAGAAATACCTCGGCAAAGGCTTTGAAGTCCTTGCCTCGTATGGTCATGTGCGTGATTTAGTACCGAAAGATGGCGTAGAACCGGATAACGGCTACGCCATGCGTTACGAACTTATCGAGAAAAATCAACGCCATGTGGAAGCAATCGTGCGTGCTATGAAAAAGGCGCATACCTTATATTTAGCGACGGACCCGGATCGTGAAGGGGAAGCTATTTCATGGCACTTGTACGAGTACTTGCAGTCTCGCGGCGCACTGGAAGGTAAAACCGTTCATCGTGTGGTATTCCACGAGATTACTAAACGTGCCGTGCAAGAAGCCGTCGCGCATCCGCGTACCTTATCCTACGAATTAATCAATGCCCAGCAAGCTCGCCGTGCTTTGGATTACTTGGTGGGATTCAGTTTGTCACCCGTGTTGTGGCGCAAAATCAAACCCAAGCTATCCGCTGGGCGCGTGCAAAGCCCTGCCTTGCGTTTGATTGTGGAACGTGAAGAAGCGATTGAGCAATTCGTAACCCAAGAATATTGGACACTGATTGCCCAAGCCGAAAAAGCAGCGCAAGCATTCACCGCCAAACTGCACACATTGGATGGGCGCAAGCTGGATCAATTCGACATCAATAATGAAACGCAAGCACTGGGTATTCGTGAGCGTTTACTGCAAACGGCAAATGGTCAGTTGCTGGTTAGCAAGGTCGAAAAGAAACAGCGCAAGCGTTACCCCGCGCCGCCATTCACGACTTCAACCTTGCAACAAGAAGCGGTACGCAAACTGCGTTTTGCTACGGCACGCACCATGAGCGTGGCGCAACAGCTTTATGAAGGGATTGACTTAGGCAGTGACGGTACGGTGGGTTTGATTACCTACATGCGTACCGACTCGGTGAATCTTGCCAATGAAGCGATTGACGAATTACGCGAGCTGATTACGCAGCGTTACGGGCAGAATAAATTGCCAGAAACGCCGAATTTCTACAAAACCAAATCCAAAAATGCGCAGGAAGCCCACGAAGCGATTCGTCCGACTTCGGCATTGCGCACGCCGGAAAGTGTGAAAGCATTCTTGACCGAAGAACAGTTCAAACTTTACGAATTGGTTTGGAAGCGTACCGTGGCGTGTCAGATGTTGTACGCTACGCTGGATACCGTGTCGGCGGATTTGAATGCCAATGCGCAAAGCTTTTTCCGTGCGACGGGTTCGACGATTCGGGATGCGGGATTCTTATCGGTTTATGAAGAAGGTTACGACGACCGCGAAACCGAAAAAGAAAACCAACTGCCTGTGTTAATCGAAGGCGAGTACGTTGGTTTGCGCACGATTCAAGCCGACCAACATTTCACCGAGCCGCCGCCACGTTATTCGGAAGCGTCATTGGTGAAGGCGTTGGAAGAATACGGCATTGGTCGCCCTTCCACTTATGCCAGTATTATCAGTACCTTGCTAAAGCGCGAGTATGTGGAGCTGGAAAACCGCCGTTTCTTGCCGACCGACATTGGGCGCATTGTTAGCCATTTGCTGACCGAGCATTTCACCCGTTACGTTGATTACGATTTCACCGCGCATTTGGAAGACGAATTGGACGAAATTTCACGCGGCGAAAAGGCGTGGATTCCGGTCATGGATAGCTTCTGGAAACCTTTCAAGCAACTCGTCGATGAGAAAATGGAAAATCTCAGCCGTAATGATGTGTTGCAAGTGCGCGAATTGGGTATAGACCCCGAATCTGGCAAACCCGTTGCGGTACGCATGGGGCGGTTTGGTGCTATGGTGCAAATCGGTACGAAAGACGACGAGGATAAGCCGTCTTACGCCAGTTTACGCCCTGGCATGAAAATGGACGATGTAACGCTGGAAGAAGCCTTAGAACTGTTCAAATCGCAAGTGCGGGAATTGGGTTTTGACCCTGTTTCGGGTCGTCCGGTATCCGTGCGTGTCGGGCGTTATGGGCCATTTGCGCAATTAGGCAACAAGGAAGATGCGGAAAAACCGCTATCCGCGAGTTTGCGCCCTGGGATGAACATCAATAGCGTCACGCTAGAAGAAGCGTTGGAACTGTTCAAACTGCCACGGCAATTGGGCACAACGGCAGACGGCAAAGCCGTTTCCACCAATGTTGGGCGGTTCGGACCGTATGTGAAATTCGGCAATGAGTTCGCCTCGCTGAAAAAGCACGACGACCCGTACACCATTACCTTGGATCGTGCACTGGAACTGATCGCCGAAAAGCAGCAAAAGGATGCGGAAAAATTGCTGCGTGACTTTGGTGATGATTTGCACATTATCAAAGGGCGGTGGGGACGCTTATTCGTCAAACAAGGCAAGATCAATGTGCAATTGCCCAAAGAACGCGAGTTAGATAGCTTTACGTTGGAAGAATGCCAAGCTTTGATTGCCGCAGCAACGCCAGCAAAAGCCAAAAAAACCGCAAAAGCCAGCGACGCAGTGAACGACACCCCCGCCAATGATGAGGCAAGCAAACCCGCCAAATCAACGCGCAAAAAGTCCACGGCTGCGTCGAGCGAAGCCAAGCCTGCCAAATCCAGCAAACGCAAAGTCAGTTAAGCATGGCAACCGCGCTTGCTTCAGCCATTCATGCCGTCCAAACGGGCGGCGTGATTGCCTACCCTACCGAAGCGGTTTACGGCTTGGGCTGTGATCCGCATGACCTTGCCGCCGTGCAGCGCGTTCTCGACCTCAAACAACGCCCCGCGCACAAAGGTTTGATTCTGATTGCCGCGAATATTGCGCAAGTCATGCCCTATCTTTTGCCCCTGACAGAGGCGATCAAAGCGCGTATTTTTGCCCCGACATCACACCCAACGACATGGCTCTTACCCGTGAATCCAACCGTTTCACCACTGATACGCGGGGAACACGACACACTGGCGATTCGGATTACCCAGCACCCAACCTGTGTCGCGTTGTGTGAAGGTTTGGGGCATCCGCTGATTTCCACCAGTGCCAATCTCAGCCAATACCCACCCGCGCGTAGTGCAACCGAAGTTCGCACGCAATTCGGTACGCAACTGGCTTACATCCTTGATGCACCCTTGGGTCATGCGAATGCGCCTAGCGAAATCCGTGATGCGCGTACTGGCGCAATCCTGCGCGGTGCTTAATTTAATCGGGAACTATTTCTCATTGCTTTTTTTTGCTATACAATAATCGCCACGACTCACCCCTTGACCGTTTGGCTAGGTCAAATGCTCTTGGGGCGACAAGCCGCCTGCGGGCGGCTTTGTCATTTCTGGAGATAAGCTTTGTGCGTACTTTAGTTTTTGTTGATGGGTATAATTTGTACTACGGTCTGGTGCGGCGCAGTACTTATAAATGGTTGGATTTATTCAAATTATTTCAGGAGCGATTATTACTCCCTGAAGCAGAACTAGTAGAAGTACGCTATTATACTGCCCCTGTCTTAGGCTCGTTGTGTGATGATCCTCAGTCACCACAACGCCAACGGCAGTACTTGCAAGCACTGCGCAAACTGTATCCAAATCAGGTAACTGTTCTTGAAGGAAAATTGGTCAAAAGCACACCCGTTCTACGCCTTGCAGAAACCATAGCGGCTGATCCTAGCTTGACAAAAGCCAAAGTCATTACCTTGACCGAAAAGAAAACTGATGTAAACATTGCCAGCGACATGCTCAGTGCTGCATTTTTGGGGCAATGTGAACAAGTGGTGTTATGCAGTAACGATAGCGATATGGAAGGAGCATTAAAAGCAATTCGCCAACACTGTCCTACTGTCCGCATCGGTTTGATCCCCCCCATTGCTCAATCTGACTATCGCCATATTTGTCGTGAGTTAGATCAGCTCTCACATTGGGTTAAAGTACCGAAATTAATCGATCTTGCCCATGCTCAGTTACCCGATAAGATTCCCAACACTTCCATAACTAAGCCAGAGAAATGGTCACGCGCCTAACTTAGCTGTGTTGCATCGACTGCCCAATACATCACGCTATCTAGGTATATTTTTCTTTCCTGACGGCTTAAAGCTGTTTGACATTGCGCAAACTTTAGCAAACCATAAGGAACTCAGATTGCAGATAAATTTTATTATTTACTGTTGAGGGAGTTTGCGAGGTGAAAAAGCTAATACGTCGCGGTGGGTGGCTGACGCTACTTGCCGTTTTTACTGCTGTGTCGGTGTTGTCGGGGTGTATTTCTAGCGATAACTCGACAGTCGAGGGCACAGGTACACCCGATGTCACGCAATGTGGCAGTATTCCTGGGGTTGCTGATGGTGCGAGTTTCGAGCCACAACAAGCCGTGACCCACGGTTCTGACGGGCGAACCCATCCTGATTTGTTCTACATTGCTTGGGCGCAATTGGATAACCGTACCGATTTGCGTTTCCCTAGCCGTGGTTATGACGATGCGGGGTTTGAAGATAAATTGCTAGTGAGTCGCCGTTCCCCCGAAGGCACTTACCATTCGTGGCAAGTTTGGCCGCCAATGGGTAATGATTGTCAAGATACGGAAAAGGTGCGCATTCATAGCTTTGATGCTGCTCCCGACGGTAAAAGTTTGTATGTGTCGATGAGCCGTGAGGAGGTCGATAATCCAAACCGTAAGTTGGGCATTTACCGTTTGGATATTGCGTCACAAACCCTGACCAAATTGTCGCACGACAATAGCGTGGATTTCATGAACCCGACGTATATCGGTAATGATGAATCCAGCAATCACGAAATGCTGTTGGTGGCAAAAACCGTGCAGGACACTGAAATCCCTATCAATTACGCCGCCCGCAGTGTGTTAGCGGATGAATACGACCGCGCCCCCACGCCCTTGATTCACAAAATGGACGTGCAAACGGGCGAGGTTATTCGCATTGGTTTTAACAATTCGCATCAGACCGAACCGATGACGATGGATGGCCCTGACGGTAATAAGCTGATTGTGTTTAACCAGTGGGAACACCAAGACACTACCAACCGTTTTGCATTGTGGAAAATGCAGGTTGATGGTAGCGATAACTTCACCTTTTTTGGGCAGGAATCTTCCACCGATCACGGTAGCCAAAACCTATTCTCGCCGCGTGTGGTTCGTTCCGGCGCGTATAAAGACTATGTGTTAATGGGGCAAGGTGCGCGTAGCAATCACCCGTTCGTGGGTGAAGGTCATATTCTCATGACCAAACGCCAGCATTTGGATTTGCGCAGCGATAAGGTGTTTCTCGAAAAAGTCGACAGCAGCACGGGCGTGGATCAACACATTGCGCGGACTCCAGAGCATTACAATGACCAAAGCTTTGCGTATGCGTATCGGGCGAGTGCCGACAATACTTACGGCATTTATGTGAAGGATTACCCCGCAACGCCTGCAACGCCTGTGGATAATGCTCCTGGTACGCTGATTTTGAGTAATGATCATTACCATTTCATGCAGCCGCGTAGTTTCTACCCACCAACCAGTAAAACCGTCGCCCCCGATGATGGCGATATTGGGCAAAGTCGTTTGTCATTTACCAATAATCACCTTGGTGGACGTTCGGGTTTCTTGGTGCAAAACATTGGGCAATCCGACAATGGCGTGCAGCATCAGTTGGATAATATTCCGCCGAGCGATTTGAGTTTGCAGTTCTTTATTCCGTCGCATCATTTTGCGGATTCCAATGCAATAGGATTGAAAACCAGCCAAGAAATGAGCATTCCAGCCAGTGATTTTATTCGCCCAGAAAGCGACGGCTCGTTAGGCGTGGTCATGAAAAATGGTTTGTATGTGTGGAAAGTGAACAAACGCTTTGCACACCAAACCGCTGATGGTGGTAAAAATGATTTGTGGATTCCCGTGCGGGCGGAACGCCAAGAAGTTAGTTTCGTGCCTAACCGTGTGAATGCGTGCAACCAATGCCACCAAGAACGCAGTCAGGCGAATTTGGATAAGTACGCGACTTACCATTCGATTGCCGCACAGAAAATGCAGGGCAATCTCAGTGATGTATTGGGCACAACGCATGACATTAGTCACTACAAAGCCAGCGATGAAGTCCCCGATTTCCACAAGGACATTGTGCCGTTATTGGCTAAGGCGGGGAATGTGAATGGGCGCTCGTGCATGGATTGCCACAATGCCAAAGACAAGTTGAATTTGGCGAATACCACGGGCGTTTCCAGCATCAATAGCACTTACCGCAATTTGTTGTTGGGGGCGCACAAATTGTCGGATAACACAGGTGTTGTACCGTATGTGGATAGTTCCATTAACCCAATGGGCATGGACAATAACTACAAACCCGCTCCTTTCTTGTGGAGCGTGTTATTAAACGACGACCTAACCGTGCCCCCCGATGCTGATCATCCTAACGCCGCCAGCCGTCCATTGGATCGTGCAGGCGATTACGGTGCGGCTTACCACCCAACGATAGAAAACGACATTGCCAGCATTAATGCGCAATACGACCATAGCAAACACTGGTCGACGGCGGATTTGCAGCGCTTCATTACCTACACGACTACGCAAATTCCGGTAGGGCTTTCTGATCGTATGACCTTTAAAGCGGATGCATTACCCACCACCAACGGCGCGGCACAAAAAGCTTATCAAGCGATGGTGCGCCAATGCTTTAGTTGCCACACCAGCAATATTGCCGATGGTATCGACGACGATGGTTTTGGTTTGCCGCTGGCAAAACGCTTTATCAGTAGTACTTGGTTAAGCAGCCGTGATACGCGCTTTGTGGTAAATAGCCATGTGTTAAACAAATCCGACCCCGCTTATTCGCAATATTCGTGGATCAGTAATTTATCCAATAGCATGAACGCGACCTTGGCTTCAGCCGTACAACGGGTGGATTTTAAAGACCCTGACGCTTCTGAATTGTTGGTGTATGCGCGTAGTGGTGCGGGTGTGGATGGCACGCCGGATTCCTTACACGCGAATGTTCACGCGCATCCGGCATTGGATGTCAATTCTGACGATTACCTAGCCCTTGCTAACTGGGTGAAAGGCGTGGCAGTGCTCAACCAAGAGCCGCGCATCGACCAACCGATTGCACCTTTCACACTGAAGGAATACGACGATCCGGCGTATTTGCCCAACTTGATTACTTGGACTGACCCTGACGATGACAGCACAGGTACGCACGAACATTCCCAAGCGTTTATTAATGGCAGTGGTACGAGTACCCACAGCTTTAATGACACCATGTTGGCGTTGGAATATCAGGATTTCCGTTCGGCAAAACTGAAAACCTATGCCATTCTCGGCGACCGTGGCGAGCATAACTTCCAGTTCACCGTCACGGATGGCATTACCAGCAGTCAAGTGCAACAAGTCCCCGTCACGGTGACAAGCGACTACCAAGTCCCACGCCCATTAAGCACCATGCCAGATGCCAGCGCGTTTTATACCGTGCGGGCCAGCGGTGAACTGCATCAGTTGGAAACCAATGGCAACGACCGTTTGGTCGGTGTGATTCCCAACTACAATGGCGCAACGTGGACAACGGTGTATCGTCGTGCGGATAAAGGCTGGTTGTATTTCGTGGAACAAGCCACGCAACGCATTCATGTGGTCGACGAAACCAATGCGAACTACCTGTTCAGCATTACCTTGAATCACACCCCGAACAAGGATGCCGACAATCACAAACAAACCGTGTACCTGATCTGGTGGCGACCTGCCGAAGGTCAACCAGGGGATGCGAATTACCGTGCGGGTGAACTGCAAGGCTTGCTGGAAAGCAAACTCAGTTCCTACAAAAATGGGGATTTCTACGTCGGTTTAGGTGATGGCGAACCACCTGCCACGGGGGCTGCGCAAACCGTGATTCCACAATACCGCACCAAACTCGCGGACGGCGGCAATACTGTCGGGGTGTATGTGTGGAAACGCGCCACCTTCATGACCAAATGGAACAATAGCGCGTCCGACAATGGCGCGATTGACCGCGTGAACGTGCTGAATCTGGTCACGGGCAAAGCCAAACCACTGGCCTCATACAGCTTCACCGCGCAAGCTGTGGATGGCGTGACGTATCCAGCACGCAATTACCTCAATGTACGGGCTTTAGTTGTGGCAGAAGATGGGGCATTCTATGGGTTCAACAAAGATTTGAATCAGAATGTTGAAGTCTTCAACTTCGACCCACTCACAGGCATTCAACAACCCGTGACCAATATCCCAACGTGGATTAGCACGCTGTTGAACGACCCTGTGAAATACGCCACCCCGTTTGTCGTGATTCCAGCGCGAAACCCATAACTGAAGGAGTAACACCATGCAACAACGCTTATTGTGCCAATTAACGTTTGCCAGCGTGTTACTCACCAGCTCGGCTGCCTGCTTTGCAGGCGGCTGGGGCTTGGGTGGGAAACTCGAAGTCGGGGCAAGCAGTGCCAAAATCGACGGGCTAAACGAAACCTCTGGCGCGGAAATCGGGGTGCGCATCGTCCCCGAATTACGGTTGCGCGTGAACCAATCCAAACTGGATTACCAAACACAAACCCAAGGCGATATTGCTTTCCAAGAAAGCCTCGAACAAGACAATACCCGCGTCACGGTAGACTGGTTTCCGTGGGCGGAAAGCGGAAAATGGTTCGACGGGTTTTACACCAGCGCGGGGGCAGTACGTTTGGACAAACCTTCCACCATTACCAGCACGATTGCCCCGACGCTGAATTACACGCTCAATGGCAATCTCTACAGCGCGGCACAATTGGGGAATATTAGCGGTTCGACCGTCACTAACCGCGACGCGCCGTATTTGGGGTTGGGGTATGAATACGCCTTTAACCGCCGTCATAACGGTGCGGGTTGGTACGCACAAGCCGAAGTCGGGCAAATTTCACACCTCGAACCGACGCTGCAACTGCAAACTACCAGCGCAATGAATGCGGTAAATCAAGACTTGCAAACTTATGCGCAACAAGAAAGTGCAAAACTCAAAGATAGCTATACACTGTACGGTATTACCCTTGGCTACCGTTTTTAAGATTTGAATAGTTATCAACGTTTCATTGCGCTAGGCATTGCAATCCTCACGGGCATGGTGGCATTCCCTGCCATCATGCTGACGTGGTTTCACGCGCTATTGTATGGTTTTCACCCCGCATTACCTGACGAATTGCAACCGCTAAGCCGTTGGCTGTGGGACTATCTGCTGTACAACCCGTACTTCGACCTACCCAATACCGACCTGCTCACCTTACGCGAACGCCGCCACATGTTGGATGTCAAATACGCGCTACACGACATACGCCAGACTTGGTGGTTTAGTATCGGCGTATGGTTAGGCTTACTCGTTGCACAATATCGCCCCATTGCACAACGCCGCTTGGCATTGCGCATGAGCCTCTACGTCGGAATGAGCATTATTGGCATCGCAGCTATCATGGCAGTTATCGACTTCCATGCCAGTTTTAACCTGTTACACCACTTATTCTTCACCGACCATAGCTGGGTTTTCCCCGCTGGAAGCTTATTAATCCAACTCTTTCCATTACACTATTTCCAACAATTTTTTGTCATTTGGAGCGGACTTGCCCTCAGCACATGGGCAGGGTTATGGTGGTTTAATCGCTGATGCTTCCTCTTAATTGCACCTCTACACGCAGGTGCATTCTGCCATTGCTTTGGCTTTAATCCACGCTTGAATTTGCAGGGCTGCATCTTGCCATTGTGGGTCAAGCATAATCATGTGCCCCGCGCCTTTAATAATCGTGGTTTGCCCATTCCAATTGAGCGCGGTAATTAATAATAACGAGGATGGGAATACTTGATCTTCCGACCCACCCATGAATAACACGGGTAATTTTTTAGGTTTGCTGCCGAATAATGGTAAAGGCGGTAATGCCACCATTTCGGTGACAGCGCGGGTGGATTCGGGTTGAATGAAATGAATGGTGTTTAAAATGGTTTCGCGCGTGGTTTTTGGTGAAAAATAGGTTTTCGCCATGACGGCTAACGTGCGTTCATTCGGCGGTTCGCCATTGGTGGCATTGGCTAATTCGGCAATGAAATTCGGGGTATTAATTAATAAGCGCAAAGCAGACATGCCCGTTCCTGAGGGTGGTACGGGGGCAATAAATACCGCCGCGCAGGCCGCATTATGGTGGCTATACAAATACCGTTGCGCGACCACGCAACCCATCGAATGCCCGATAATAATCGGTTTAGCGGGTAAACTGTGTACCGCAAAAATTAAATCGTCGACATAATCATTCAAACTCAATTCATCAAGGTGCTTTTTGCCACCACTTGCACCGTGCCCTGATAAGTCCAGCGCGTAACAATCAAAACCTTGCGCTTGGAAAAACGGTAGAAAATGCACCGTCCAATACAGCGAATGACTATAACCCCCGTGTACGAACAGCAGCGGTGGTAAATTTTCCCCCACAACAGCGGCAGGGTAATGGTGAATCTTAAGGTATCGCGCCCGCATACGTTCGCCCAAAAACATCGATACTAACACTTTCAGTAAGGATGCGTATAATCACCTGTTTGATGAGAAGGAGCGAACCCATGAGACCGAGCGCACGCACACCCGACCAAATGCGTACCGTTAAATTTACCCGCCATTACACCT
>CAZEQX010000039.1:0-18259 GCA_964514635.1 uncultured Thiothrix sp. | reverse complement strand
AATAAAAGACAATACATCAAATAAAGTATGAATCAACATAACTTAATGACCAATAGTCCAACCATATCCCGTCTTGTCCAGAATGGCACATCCACTACTTGCTAACAAAAACACACCGAATGCCGCCAATGCCACCCAAAACATTAATGTAGAACTTGGCATATCTTTACGGAAAAAATGGTATGCCGTCTTGAATAGCAAAAATGCCTCAATAATTACAATCAGGCCATTCCATAATGCAATCAGTGGCGTATCCGCAGCGGTAATTAATAGCAACCCACCGAATAAAACTAATACGCCTAACCCGACTAACCATAACAACCAGAAAAAAATACACCAAACAATTGAATAAACTTGTTTTTCCATGATATTGGTAGCTCAGATGGAAGATGACAGTGCAGTGTAGCATGATACTAACGCTTGCGGATAATCCTAACGTTCTGGCTGTTATCAATACCACATTTTTTGTAGGAATTAGAACAATCCCCCACAACCCCTACTCACTCAGACCTCTCAAGCCATTGTTTTTATAGAGAAATAATACATCACTCACAGTTTTATCTAACTGGCGCGTTTTTTGCTGAAGTCGTAAGTACTTTGTCTTTATGTAGTTGTATGGAGGCTCTTTACTCATGTCTGTTGAACAAATTCGTGCATTTTCGGAAAAAGCCAAAACTGACCCAGCATTGGGCGAACAGTTAAAATCTTGCTTGAAAATGAAAGAATTGTTTGCGTTAGCGCGTGAACACGGGTTTGAACTGGTGGAAGATTCGTTGTATCCGCCCAATGAACCGCAATTCACAGCGGATCAACTCTCCGAGCGCATGGCAAAAGCCCTGTTACGCGCCTAAGGTAATATATGAAGACCTTCCTCGACTGGTCGGCTTACCAAGATGCAGGCATGGGCGATGCTTATGCCGACATCCCTAAACACGGTGGCAATTTTGCCAAAGCTGTGGCGGTGTGCATCAATAGCCGCCAGTGTGAGGCGGAAGGTAAACAAGTCATGTGCCCAAGCTATCGGGTCACGGGTAATGAGCATTTCTCCACAGGCGGGCGGGTGCGTCTATTAAAAACCGCACTGAACAACGAACTGACAGAAGCAGCATTAGCGGACTCAACGTTAGCCGAAGCGATGGATTTATGCGTGGCGTGTAAAGGCTGCAAACGCGAGTGTGAAGCCAATGTTGATATGCCATTGATCAAAGCCGAATATTTAGCGCAACGCGCCGCGCGTGATGGCTGGAGCTGGCGCAGTCGTTTATTTGCGCATACACCGCGTTGGTTGCACCACCTACCCTTACTAAAAACAGCCGTGCAATGGCGCAATCAAACCCCGCTTCTTGCCAAATTATCCGCAAAATGGCTGGGTTTAAGCGAAAAACGCGCACTACCCCAACCTGCTGCCCAAAAGTTTCAAACACCAACCGAATTAAGCGCAACCAACAACGGCTTGCCTGAAGTGGTATTATTCGTCGATACCTTTAGCCGCTATTTTGAACCCAGCATTCCCCAAGCAACATTAGAAGTCTTGCAAACCGCTGGCTACCGCGTACACATTGCTGAACCAACGGCAGATGCGCCCGAACCCACACGCCCCTTATGCTGCGGACGCACTTACCTTGCGCAAGGCATGATCGAACAAGCCCGCTACGAGGCGAAACGATTGGTGGATGCAGTTTTGCCACATATTCAAGCAGGACGCATTATTGTGGGTTTGGAAGCATCGTGCGTACTAGGTTTGCGTGACGATGCACAAGCATTAGGTTTAGGGCAAGAGGCAGCCTTAGTCGGCAAGCATGTGTTATTACTCGAAGAATTTTTAGCCAAAGAAATCACTGCCAAACGTTTAAACATGCCGCTTAAAGCTTTAGCGGGTGAAACCCTAATCCACGGACATTGCCACCAAAAAGCAGTTGGCGCGTTAAAAGCCATGCGGCGGGTTTTGAAATTAATTCCAGAGCATCAATTCAGTGTGATTGAAGCGGGTTGTTGCGGTATGGCGGGAACGTTTGGTATTGAAGCAGAACATGCTGATTTATCAGAACAAATGGCAGAACAAACCCTAATGCCTGCCTTACGCGCTAACCAGAATGCCAGAGTTGTCGCTAATGGTTTTTCGTGTCGGCATCAAATGCAGGTTCACGGCGACAATCGCGCTAAACATTTAGCCGTTTTGTTGCGTGAAGCGTTGGACGTAACTTAATTCACCAACAAACGTTTGGGGCTAATCACCTGATCATGTACTGAACCCAAACCGACAAATTCACCGGATTCCGCATACAAACGTAGTAATGCTGCATCTGTCAGTAAGGCATCCACTCGGACACGCTGCCCCTGACGCAAACGGGTTAAGGTTGTGTCATCAATCGTGAAACTCGCTACCTGCGGTAGGGCTTTATCCAGCGACAACAGCAGTGGGTCTAATGCTGCGATGTCTGGTTCAGTTCCCTCACCTGCAATGGCTCGCAGTTGCTCCAAAGTGTACAGGGGGAAACCTGCAAATGGGTCAACCGATTCACGACGTAACATCGATACATACGCACCGCAGCCCAATGCTTCACCAATGTCTTCGACGAGACTGCGAATGTAAGTACCTTTGCTACAGCTTACATCGAGGGTAATCGTAGTTGCCGTGCGTTCTAGCACTTTAAGCGAGTGAATTGTGACCTGCCGCGCTTGTCGTTCGATTTCCACGCCTTGACGCGCTAACTTGTATAAAGGTTGACCGTCTTTTTTCAGGGCGGAATACATGGGTGGGATTTGGCTAATCGCCCCGCGAAACGCTTGCAACACCGTTTCAAGCTGTGCATCAGTAAACGCAGGAATTGGGCGTGGATGCAGTTTTTCACCTTCAGCATCCCCCGTAGTACTGACGTACCCCAAGGTGGCGGTAGTAAGATAACGCTTATCAGAATCCAATAAAAAGGCAGAAACTTTCGTCGCTTCCCCAAAGCACACGGGCAACATACCCGACGCTAGAGGGTCGAGACTCCCCGTATGTCCAGCTTTCTCGGCTAAGAACAAGAAACGTGCATCCTGCAAGGCTCTATTACTGGATACACCTAAGGCTTTATCCAGCAATAAAATGCCATTGAGTTTGCGCAGACGACGCTTAGGCTTGAGCTGTTGTGGCTGAGTCATCGTCATCAGCGTGGCGGTCAGAAGCGATGGCTTTATCAATCAGTGCTGATAAAGCATTACCGCGTGATTGCGTATCATCGTAGAAAAAGTGCAAGGCCGGAGTCATGCGCAATTTCATGACATGCCCCAGCTCACGCCGCAGGAAACCTGCCGCGTGGTTTAATGCTTCTTGCGCTTCTAGACCATGATCCGTCTGCAATACGTCAAACCATATTTTTGCATGGGCAAAGTCTTTGGAAACTTCCACATCCAGCAGAGCAACCATGCCAACACGCGGGTCTTTCACCCGCTCACGAACCAGCACGGCCAGCTCGCGATGGATTTGTTCCGCCACGCGATCAGTGCGGGCGAAACCATGATGTGAATGACGTTGCGGCATGTTAAATCTTCCGTGCTACTTCGACGCGATCATAACATTCGATTTGGTCACCCATTTGAACGTCATTGTAGTCTTTCACTGCGATACCACACTCAGTACCCATGTGAACTTCTTTCACGTCATCACGATGACGGCGTAAAGATTCCAGCTCACCCTGGTAAATCACCACGTTATTCCGCAGAACACGAATCGGTAAACCACGACGTACCGTGCCATCGATAACCAAACAGCCCGCTACTGCTCCGAAACCAGAGGAACGGAATACATTGCGTACTTCTGCCAAACCAACAAATACTTCACGAACTTCAGGTGATAACAAGCCACTCATGGCTTCTTTCACATCGTTGACAACATCGTAAATGATGCTGTAGTAACGGATTTCCACACCTTCGTCAGAAGCTGTTTTACGCGCGGTCGCATCAGCACGCACATTAAACGCCACCATGATCGCTTTCGATGCAGCAGCCAAATCAACATCACTGCCACTGATACCACCGATACCGGAGGATACCACACGCACTTCCACTTCATCGGTTGTGAGTTTGAGCAATTCACTGCGAATCGCCTCCACACTCCCTTGCACGTCAGCCTTAACCAACAAGTTGACCTGAGCCTTCGTACCCGCCTGCATTTGGCTGAACACATTGTCCAGCTTCGCGCTGTTTTGTGCTGCAAAGCGGTTGTCACGCAGTTTTTCACGACGTAACTCGGCGATCTCTTTCGCTTTGCGTTCGTCATTCAACACAATCACTTCATCGCCCGCCTCAGGTGCTGCGGATAAACCCAACACCGCCACAGGAATGGAAGGACCCGCTTCCTTGACCGGACGACCACGTTCATCAAACATTGCACGAACACGCCCGTATTCCGCACCACACAGGATCAGATCACCGCGACGTAATGTGCCAGAACGCACCAGAATGGTTGCAACCGCACCACGACCTTTCTCGATACTGGCTTCGATGACATTGCCCAATGCTGGTGAATCAACAGACGCACGCAATTCTTGAACTTCCGCCACCAATAAGATGGTTTCTAGTAAGTCATCGATACCCTGTCCAGTTTTCGCAGAAACCTTCACCACGGGAACATCGCCGCCCCATGCCTCGGTTTGCACATCGTTTTGTGATAATTCTGCTAAAACGCGGTCAGGATCAGCCGCTGCCTTGTCGATTTTGTTAATCGCCACGACCATTGGCACACCAGCGGCTTTCGCGTGCTGAATTGCTTCTTTGGTTTGCGGCATAACGCCATCATCAGCAGCCACAATCAGAACCACGATGTCCGTTACCTGTGCACCACGCGCCCGCATTTTTGTAAATGCTGCGTGACCAGGTGTATCCAAGAACGTCACCGTCCCGTGGTCAGTATCAACATGATACGCACCAATGTGCTGGGTAATACCACCTGCTTCGCCCGCTGCTACACGCGTTTTACGAATGTAGTCAAGCAAGGAAGTCTTACCGTGGTCAACGTGACCCATAATGGTGACAACTGGCGGTCGTACTTGGACTTCGTAGTCTGTTTCTTGATCCATCATGGATGCCAACAGAGCCGCATCATCCATTTCCTGCATAGGCTTAGCCTTATGGCCTAGCTCTTCTGTCACCAAAATCGCGGTGTCTTGGTCAATGGACTGATTGATCGTCACCATCATGCCCATTTTCATCATGGACTTGATAATGTCTGTGGCACGAATTGCTAATTTCTGTGCAAGATCAGAAACTACGATGGTGGTTGGAATCTCAATTTCGCGCACAACAGGAGCAGTTGGCTTTTCAAAGCCGTGCTTGTTAGCAGGGGCATGGCGTGCATCCACCTTGCCACCAAACGCTGGTTGTTTCCCACCTTTCTTTTTCGCATGTTTACCAGCAGCACCACCTTCCTCACGTTCTCCGCGCACTGGTGCTTTGCTTTTCGACAATTTCTTGCCTTGCTTTTTGTCACCAACACGCTCTTCATCGAAATCTTCATCCGCTCGTGGTGAAGCTGGGTTCGGTGGAACTTTTGGTGTACTTGGCTTTGGTTGCTGCTGAGCTTTTGCCTGCGTGGTTGGCGCAGGAGCAGCAGGCGGTTGTGGTGTTGGAGCAGGTTTCGCTGCTTCAACGGCTTTGGCTTCCACAACTGGGGTTAAAACTTGTGCGGGTTTCGGCTTCAGTTTCGATGGACGGCGTTTTAAGGCTGCCGCTGCTGCTTCTTTTGCCGCCGCTGCCACAGCTTCGCGCTGTGCTTTGGCACTCAGGGTTTCCACTTCTTCGCTACCTATGACACTGGTTTTAGCAGTGCTTGCAGGTTGTTCAACATTTGCAGCTACGTTTTTAATAGCTGGGGCTTCGATCATCGGCGCATTAACCACAGAAGATTGTGTTTCAACCGCCGCTGTTGGTTTTATTATAACAGGTTCAGGTGCAATAATGGCGGGTTCTGGCTCAATATCTGCGACTTGTTGCGTAATCTCTTGCTCCGCATCGGGTTTATTGGTCGTTTCTGCCAACACCTCCGGCACTTCGTCGGTTGAAATACCCGAAGTGACTACAGACTCAGTAATCGCTACAGTTTCCTGCACCGATTCCTGTTGTTGCGATACGGATGTTGTATCCGTCTGCGCGACAGTTTCTGGTTCAGCAGGAAGCGGGAGATTGTCCACTGCCTGCCCTATTGTTTCTGGTATAACAGTAGCACTTGTCACACTGCTCGCTGTTTTACCCGTTTCGGTCTTTTGGCGTTGCTGTTCCAAACGACGCGCTTCTAACTGACGGCGTTCTTGCTCAGCTTTTTGGATAGCGGCTTCACGCGCCTTGCGCTCGGCGGCTAACTGACGCGCTAATTCTTCTGTGCGACTGGCACTGTGACCAACATGAGCAAGTTGCTCGTCATCATGCTGTTCTGAGCCTGTGGCAAATGTTTTTTTACGTCTGACTTCTACACTAACCGTTTTGCCACGCCCTGCACCACCTAGCGTCATTTCACTGGTGGAACGACGCTTTAAGGTGATTTTACTGTTATTCGCTGTTGATGCCGTCGAACCTTGGCGAATGTGCGCCAACAGGGTCAACTTTTGTGCATCTGTAATGCGCGAATCCGGCCCTGAGACGTGAATACCTGCGTCTTGTAACTGCTTAAGCAGAACCTCCACGGGGGCATTTATGATCTCGGCAAGTTTTCTAACCGCTATATCCGACATTTACTAACCTCCCATAGAATTATGCTTCTGCCTTGTTATCCTCGAACCAAGGGGCACGCGCTGTCATAATCAATTTTGCAGCACTCGTTTCGTCAAGGTCGCCAGCTTCCATCAGTTCGTCAACAGATTGCTCTGCTAAGTCTTCCATTGTGCAAATTCCATGTGCAGCCAAGCGGAATGCTAATTCGTCATTCATGCCTTCCATGTGCAATAAGTCTTCAGCAGGCAAACTACCATCTTGAGAAATCGCCTGCGACAGTAAGGCTGTTTGCGCCCGGTCACGCAACTCATTGATCAGGTCTTCATCGAATCCATCAATTGCCATGAACTCTTCGACCGGAACATAGGCAACTTCTTCCAGCGTTGAGAAGCCTTCTTCCACCAGCATAACAGCCACTTCTTCATCAACATCCAATTTATCCATGAAGAGTTTGACGATAGCTTGCTGTTCGGCTTGTGTTTTGGCTTCAGCTTCTTCCACGCTCATGACATTGAGCGTCCAACCTGTCAAGTCACTGGCCAAACGCACGTTTTGCCCGCCACGTCCAATCGCTTGTGACAGTTTGTCTGCATCCACACCGATGTCCATTGTTTTGGTTTCTTCGTCAACCACAATAGACAATACTTCGGCTGGTGCCATCGCATTCATGACATAGGTGGCGATGTCTTCATTCCACAATACGATGTCAACGCGCTCTTTGCCGCCCAGCTCGTTGGTAACAGTTTGAATACGCGAACCACGCATCCCCACGCACGCGCCGATAGGGTCAATATTAGGCAGGTTAGCACGCACTGCAACCTTGGCACGCGAGCCTGGGTCACGCGCTGCTCCCATAATGTCAATCATCTCTTGATTGACTTCTGGAACTTCCAGCTTCATGAGTTCAATCAGAAAATTGACATCAGCGCGACTCACGATCATTTGCGGACCACGAGCATCTTGACGAATTTCTTTCAAATAGCCGCGCACCCGCGCACCATTGTGCAAGATGTCGCCAGGGATCATTTCTTCACGCGGGATAAAGGCTTCGGCATTTTCCCCCATATCAAGCGTAATCCCTTTGCGATCAGCGCGTTTTACCACGCCCATGACCAACTGCCCAATTTTATCCCGATAAGCTGAAACAACTTTCTCGCGCTCGGCTTCACGGACTTTCGCAACAATCACCTGTTTAGCGGTTTGTGCTGCGATACGCCCGAATTCTACCGAGTCGATTGGTTTTTCAACGTAGTCACCGATTTGCGCGTCTAGGCCTTCACTTTTGGCGTAGCTGATTAACTTTTGGCGTTCTGGGCTTTCAAATTCTGGGTCTTCGTCGTCAACCACTTTCCAACGACGATAAGTTTTGTAATCACCTGTTTGGCGATTAACCGCGACGCGCACATCAATGCCCATACCATAACGCTTGCGAGTAGCCATTGCCAAAGCGGTTTCGACTGCTTGGAAGATTAGCTCTTTGCTAACGTTCTTTTCATTGGAAACGGCATCAACAACGTACAATATTTCTTTATTCATGCGTGTTTACCCCCTTTGCGCTGAGGTCGAAAATCCAGAACCAGCCGAGCACGATCAACGATATCGTAAGGTATTTCAACGGCTGTACCTTCCACATCCATAGAAATTGTGGTCTCGCCTGCATTCAACAACTTACCAACGAAGTTACGACGTTTTTGTACTGGCAGGCGGGTACGCACTTTAATCTGCTGATCGATATAACGGGCATAATGCTCAGGAACGAATAAGACCCGATCTAACCCTGGCGAGGACACTTCTAAAATGTACGCGACTGGAATGAGGTCTTCGACATCCAATGCAGTACCCAACTGATTACTGACGATCCCGCAATCATCAACCGTAATACCCGATTCCGAATCAATGAAGATACGCAATAAAGCACTTTCTTTTTGAGGACGGTATTCGTAGCCCCACAGCTCGTAGCCCAAGCCAGTGACTGTGGTTTGAATCAGAGTAGCCAGTCTTTCTTGCATTACGTTTGCACCTTCTTGTGCAGCAGATAATAAAAAAGCCCCTGTAAAAGGGGCTTTTCGTAATTGGTAGCGGGGGCAGGATTTGAACCTGCGACCTTCGGGTTATGAGCCCGACGAGCTGCCAGACTGCTCCACCCCGCATCAGAGGCATGAACTATAGCGATCTTTGCCGATGAGCGCAAGCACTATTTACAAATAAAAGTGAAATTAACGCACATAACGGTAAATAAAGCCTGGAAACGCAAAAACCATGAACAAAAATAGCGTCACCCAGTAAAATTCCCAGTCTTGAGCGTACAAACTACCCGTGGTTTTGTATTCCATAGCTAATGCTACACCACCTGCAATCCAGTACAACGCAAACCACTCCACCAAACGTAATAGTGGCGATTTGCGTTCGCATTGCAGAATCAAGAAACAACGCTCACTCAACCAGGGTAGGTTGGCTAGTAAAAAAATACCAACCAACAAACCCATTTGCATAACGGTTAAATCCATGTGTGCTCCATTACAGACGGCTTGCCATGACAGCAGCAGAGCATACTCCCATCAGGAATCCGGGGAAAATACCCAGCACTAAGGTAAGTAAACCATTCACACTCAATAAGGCTGCAAAATCCATATCCGTGGTAATCGGCGTGGTTTGCTCGGCCTTTTCAAAGTACATGCACTTAATAGCACGCAGGTAGTAGAACGCACCCACCACCGACAAGACCACCATGAACACGGCAGCCCAAACATAACCTGCTTCAACCACCGCTTGGATCGCGGATAACTTGGCATAAAAACCAACTAAAGGTGGAACACCTGCCATCGACAGCAACAATAGCAACATAATGAATGCATACCACGGGTGACGTTCATGCAAACCTTTCAGGTCATCTAAGGTTTGCGCTTCTTTGCCACTCTGCCCCAGCAAAATTAGCATAGCGAAACCACCTGCTGCGGTCAGTGCGTAGGTGATAATGTAGAATAATGCCGCACTAAAACCTGTTGCTGAACCTGCCAATGCTGCCATTAGCACGAATCCCATGTGAGACACGGTAGAGTAAGCAAACATGCGTTTTAAGTTAAATTGTGCGACGGCTGCAAAATTCCCCAACAGTATTGACAAAACTGCCAAGACCATCATCATTTGCGACCATCCGGCAACTGCACCACCTAATGTTTCTGCCAACACGCGCAGCAACATTGCCACCGCTGCAATCTTAGGCACACTACCTAAAAATACCGTTACTGCCAGTGGTGCACCGTGATAAACATCAGGCACCCACATGTGGAATGGTACTGCACCGAATTTGAATGCAATGCCCGCCACGATAAAGACTAACGCAAATAACAAGGGGATATTGTGCAACACATCTTGAGTACTAACCCATGTTGCAATACCTGCAATGTCCAATTTTCCGCTTAATCCGTACAATAACGAAATACCATACAACAACAGCCCTGAAGCCATTGCACCCAACACAAAGTATTTCATCGCGGCTTCTGATGATTGGCTACTGTCACGGTTAAACGCCACGAGGGTGTACATGGACAATGCCAACAGCTCCAGCCCCAGATACATGACCAATAGGCTGTTCGCAGAGGCCATAATCATCATACCCAACACAGCAAACGTACTGAGCAAGAAAAACTCACTGCGCCATAATCCGTGATCATGCAAATACTTACGGACATACACGAATACCATCGCGGTGAGTAATAGCATACTGATTTTGAGTACACCGCCTAACCCATCACGCACATACATGTCGTTCAACCCCGTAATGCCAGGGCTGCCGATGGTGCTGTAAACCAGCAAGGCTGTTGCAACCAATGCTACTTGTGTCAACAAGTAGGTAATCATGCGCCCATCTTCACGCAAGAATAACTCGGTCAGTAAGATTAAACAGGTCGCACCGAGTAAGAAAATCTCAGGTGTCGCAATCGCAATATTCATCATTACTGACATACTCCTAAGGCAGTACTGTTGCGGTTAGTTTGGTTTGTAATGCTTGAGCCACCCACTGTTCGACGGACGCGCTCAATAACTCCGTCACAGGTTGTGGATAAATCCCCATCCACAATACGGCGGCAGCTAACACACTTAACAGAATCCACTCACGCTGATTCAAGTCGGATAATTCCGCGACTTCGCCATGACGAATTTCACCGAACACCACTCGTTTGACCATCCACAACATGTAAGCAGCCCCGATCATCAACGTAGTAGCTGATAGAATCGAAACCAATGGATTCGCCTTGAAACTTGCCAGAATCACCATAAATTCACCAACGAACCCTGATGTTCCTGGTAAACCTGTGTTCGCCATTGCAAATAAAACAAAGAACGTCGCGAGTAATGGCATCCGATTCACCACACCACCGAATGCGTCTATGTCCGCACGATTCATACGCACCAACAAAGCACCAATGATGAAAAATAAACCCGCAGAGATAAAGCCATGCGATAACATTTGCAATACCGCACCCTGCACCGCCACAAATGCAACATCATTGCTCGTGCTGTTGATTTCGACATTTGCTTTGATACCAAACACCACAAACAAACCCAAAATCACAAAACCCATGTGAGCAACGGTGGAATAAGCCATTAACTTACGCATGTCTTGTTGAACTAAAGCAACAAAACCAACGTAGATGATGGCAGTCAATGCCAAGAACAACATTAACCAATCCAAGTGCGCCGCAGCATCTGGCACAATCGGGATAAAACGCAGAAACGCATAGCCACCCACTTTAACCGCCAAAATGACCGAAACGCCGATAGGAGCTTGTTCGTGTACATCGGGCAACCAAGTATGCATTGGCCACATAGGGACTTTTACCCCAAAGGCGATCAAGAACCCCAGTAACACCATGATTTGTGGCATTAAAGCCAAGGGCGCTTTTTGCAAATCTGCGAAGGCAAAAGAACTACCTGCCGCATTGTAAAGGTACACCAAGCCCACCAGTAAGAAGACTGAGCCGAACAAGGTGTACAAGAACATTTTCATGGTTGCATAAGTGCGTCGCTCACCACCCCAAATCCCGATTAACAGGAACAGCGGAACTAACATCGCTTCAAAGAAGATATAAAACAGCATAGCGTCTTGCGCTGCAAACACACCATTTAGAATACCTTCCAAGATCAAAAACGCGGCGAGATACTGAGGCAAACGCTCTTTCACACTGTCACTAGCAGCAGCTACGATCAACAACACAATCAAGCTATTTTGGATGATAAAAGCAACCGAAATGCCATCAACGCCCAAAGCGTAATTGATGTTGAATGTTTCAATCCAAGGCGTGACCTGTACGAACTGCATCGCCGCATTGTCAGTGTCAAACCCCAAATACAGCATCAAGCTGAGAAAAAGGGTGAATCCCGTAATACCCAATGCAAATGGTTTAGCCCCCAGACGGCCACCAAGCAACAACACTGATAGACCGCCAAAGATTGGCAGCCAAATCAACAAATTTAATAACATAGGTGTCAGCATGTCTACTTCCAGTCAGCTAGGGGTCTAGAAAAACAGAAACCAAGTCATCATCAACAAGATGCCCAGCACCATCGCAAAGGCATAATGGTACAGATAACCTGTTTGCACCAAGCGAACCAAGCGCGAGAAACGATTCACAAGCGTCGCCGAACCATTCACGAGCAAACCATCAATCAACATGCGTTCACCAGCCGCCCACAAACCTGTTCCCAGATAAATTGAGCCTTTAGCGAACACTTTTTGATTAAAGTTATCCAGATAATACTTCTGATCCAACAAGCGATAGAGCCATGACAAGCGCGTTTTTGCTTGATCAGCCAATGCTGGATTTTTCATATAAACGTACCACGCAGTACCCACACCCGCCGCTGCGAACAAAAACGGTAGCGAGAAAATGCCGTGGAAAATAAAACCAAATACGCCAGTGTATTCCTTCGTAATGGTTTGAATCCCATTATGGATAGAGACCGAACTCCCCAAACCTGGGTCGAAACCATGCAGCAAATCATTCACATGAATGGAACGCTGGAAGAAATCGCCTACCACTAACGGGTCTAACCAAAAGCCCGCAATCACAGATGGCACGGCCAGTAAAATTAGGGGAACAGTCACCACACGCGGCGACTCATGCAAATGCGCCAAGGTGTGATCATCCATACGCTCTTCACCGTGGAACACCAAGAAGAACATACGGAACGTATACAAAGCCGTCACAAATACACCCAATAACAACAGCAGGTGTGCATACCCCGCTGCCCACAAATGTGACTCATGAACCGCTTCAATCACCAAATCTTTCGAGAAGAAACCTGAAAAACCAGGGAAACCGATCAAGGCCAACGCCCCAATCAGGAAAGTCCAATAGGTTGTGGGCATGTACTTTTTCAAGCCACCCATTTTACGAATGTCTTGCTCATGGTGCATAGCGATAATCACCGAACCTGCCGCCAAGAACAACAATGCTTTAAAGAAAGCGTGTGTCATCAAATGAAATACGGCTGCTGAATACGCCGAAGCCCCTAACGCAACCGTCATATAACCCAATTGCGACAAAGTGGAATAAGCAATCACACGCTTAATGTCATTTTGCACAACCCCCACTAATCCCATAAAGAATGCCGTTGTTGCACCCACAATCAGGATTAAATTCAAGGCTGCATCAGACATTTCAAAAATCGGCGACATCCGCGCCACCATGAATATACCTGCTGTTACCATTGTAGCAGCATGGATCAAGGCTGAAATCGGTGTTGGACCTTCCATCGAATCTGGCAACCACACATGCAAAGGCACTTGCGCGGACTTACCCATCGCACCGATAAACAAAAACACCGCAATAATGGTCAGAACTTCGCCCTGCACACCTGGTAATAATTCCAATGGTGGTTTGCTAATGTGTAAAACGCTAAACAGTTCTTTATAAGACAAAGTATCGTAATAAGTCAGGATCACTGCGATCCCCAAAATAAAACCAAAATCGCCCACACGATTGACGATAAAAGCTTTCATGTTGGCATAAATCGCGCTTTCTTTCTTAAACCAAAAACCGATCAACAAATACGACACCAGCCCCACAGCTTCCCAACCAAAGAACAGTTGCAGGAAGTTATTACTCATTACCAGCATCAGCATGGCAAAGGTAAACAGGGAAATGTAACTAAAGAAACGCTGATAACCTGGGTCATCCTGCATGTAACCGATGGTGTAAATGTGTACCATCAAAGATACGAATGTCACCACCAGCATCATCAAAGCTGTAAGATTATCGATCAAGAAACCGATTTCAAACCGTAGCTTGCCAATCACTGCCCAAGTATAAACCGTGCCGTCATACACAGCACCATTGTACATGGTGTTAATCGCCACAATCACCGATAGGAAAAAGGCTAATCCCACACCGCCAATCGTGACCCAATGCGCCACCTCACGCCCAATTTTTTGCCCAAACAAGCCTGCAACAATAGCAGCAAGCAAAGGCGCGAGCGGAATCAAGACATAAATCGCTTCCATTGCTTACCCCTTCATACTGTCGAGTTCTTGAATATTGATCGTGCGACGATTGCGGAATAAAACCACAAGAATCGCCAAACCAATCGCCGCTTCCGCCGCCGCTACCGTCAAGATAAAGAAGACGAAAATCTGCCCCGATAAATCCCCCAGATAATGCGAAAACGCAATGAAATTCAAATTCACTGCCAATAACATTAGCTCAAGGCACATCAGGAGGATCAGCACGTTTTTACGGTTTAAGAAAATACCAGCAACACTAATCGCAAACAGCAAGGCAGCCACAATCAGGAAATGTGATAATGGGATCATGTTCCAACCTCTACTTTTCTGCTTTCATCTTAACCAAACGTACCCGATCTTCGCGGCGAACTTGGACTTGCTGCGCCACGTCCTGTTTCTTCGCATCAGGACGACGACGTAAGGTCAGCACAATCGCGGCAATAATCGCCACCAACAAAATCACCGAAGCAATCTCGAATGGGTAAACATAATCGGTGTACAACAGCACGCCCAATGCTTCTGTGTTATTCGCTGGCGTAACCGCCAACGGCTGAGTCATTTGGAATGGTGCACTCTTTACCACCAGAATCATTTCCACCGCGATTACCGCAGCAACAAAAACCCCAGCGGGTAAATGTCGCATGAAACCTTCTTTCAGTGGGGCAAGATTCAGGTCTAGCATCATGATGACGAACAGGAATAGCACCATGACCGCCCCAACGTATACCAGCACTAAAGTAATTCCCAAAAACTCCGCGCCCAATAACAGCCACAAAGCCGTACTGGTAAAAAAGCAAACGATCAACGATAACGCTGCATACACAGGGTTACGCACTGTCACCACACTGGCTGCCGCGCCCACCAGTACCGCAGCGAACAGGTAAAAAATAATCTGCTCGAATATCATACTAGAGCTATCTCCTTTACCTTAACGGTACTTAGCATCGGCTGCTTTCATTTGGGCGATTTCCGCTTCGTACTTTTCACCCATTGCTAACAGCTTTTCTTTGGTTTGAATATTTTCACCACGATTTTCAAAGTGGTACTCGAAAATATTGGTTTCCACGATAGCATCCACAGGGCAAGCTTCCTCACAGAAACCGCAGTAAATGCACTTGAACATGTCAATATCGTAGCGTGTGGTACGGCGCGTACCGTCTGGACGCTCTTCCAACTCAATGGAAATCGCTAAGGCAGGGCAAACCGCTTCACACAATTTGCAGGCAATACAACGTTCTTCGCCATTCGGGTAACGGCGTAAGGCATGATGCCCCCGAAAACGTGGTGAAAGTGGCGTTTTTTCCTCAGGGTATTGCACCGTGATTTTCGGGTCGAACAAATGCCCACCCGTGACCGTCATGCCTTTCAGCAATTCCTGTAAGCTGAATGCCTTAACGTACTGTTTCAGGTTTATACTCATCCCCACACCTCACGATAACCACGGCTGCCAACCGAAACCGATTGCAATACCTTCTAGAAATACCCACAACAACGCCACTGGAATCAACACTTTCCAGCCCAAACGCATGATTTGGTCATAGCGATAACGTGGGAATGTGGCACGCAACCAGAAGAACAACAGCATGAAGAAGGCTGCTTTGACAAACAACCAATGCACACCATTACCAAAAATCCAACCCAACACAGGCAGATTGGTTAAGAAATCTAACCCTTGGAACGGTGATAACCATCCACCCAAGAATAACAATGCGGTTAGCGCGGAAATCAACCACATATTGGCGTACTCCGCCAAGAAGAAGATCGCAAACGCCATCCCTGAATATTCAATATGGAAACCTGCCACGATTTCGGATTCACCTTCCGCCACGTCAAATGGTGCACGGTTAGTCTCGGCTACCCCCGAAATGAAGTAGATCATAAACAAACCAAACAAAGGCCACACAAACCAACTAAAAATGCTGCCCGATTGTGCTTGTACAATATCACCCAGATTCAAGCTGCCCGATGCCATTAGTACACCGACCAAAGCGAACCCCATTGCGATTTCATACGAAACCATTTGCGCCCCAACCCGCAGTGCACTCAATTGCGCGTATTTTGAGTTAGAAGCCCAGCCCGCCACGATCACGCCATACACGCCTAGCGAAGTCAAAGCCAGCAAGAACAGTAAACCCGCATTCACATCCGCCAGTACCAAACCATCGCTAAATGGCATCACTGACCAAGCAGCGAAGGCAGGTCCCATCGACAACAATGGCGCAATCAAGAATAAGAAACGATTGGAATTAGCGGGAATAACGATTTCTTTAAAAATCAGCTTGAACATGTCCGCGAACGGCTGCAACAAGCCCTTAAAACCAACCCGATTCGGCCCAATACGGATTTGCATCCCACCGATGATTTTCCGTTCAGCATAAGTAGCATACGCCACCAGCAAAATCACGGGCACAATAATAGCGACAATTTTAAGCAGAATAACAATCAGCGTGACCAACCACTTCGGGAGAATCACGTTCAATAATATGGCAAATGTCTCCATACTCTCCCCCTAGCTCGCCTGTGTGATTTGTAACGTACCAAAAGCCGCACCCAACACCGTGGTTTCTGCCAGACCAGCAGCAATACCCGCGCAACCGCGTGGTATACCAGTATCTAACTGTACGGGTAAGGCAACACTCGCTGAATCTTGTGTCACTGTGACCATTTGCGCATCGGCTAACCCCAACTGCTGAGCATCTTGCGGATGCAAACGCACCGTTGCAGGCTTCACCATTTCTTGCAAAGCACTAGCGCGACGCACTAACGCATCACTGCGGTACATTTCTACATCACCAATGCGCTGGAACTGACCTGCACCAATTTCCATTGCTTGACGTGTTGGTGCACCTTGGTATTGCGTGTTGCGGGTATCCAGCTCATGCGCATCAATGTGTAATTCCGCTGCGATTTCTTCCGCACTATTCCAATCAAATTCTGGAATCCCGAAGGTATTACCCAAAACACGCAGAATTTTCCACGTTGGGCGAGCCTGCGCAGGCGGCTCAACCGCGCCACGGAAGGATTGCCATGTGCCTTCGGCATTAATCAATGTTCCAGCGGTTTCGCTAATAAGCGAAGCTGGCAACAATACACTGGCATATTCCAAAGCAGCAGCATCGGCAAACGGGCTAATCACGATGACATGTTCTGCCGCTTGTAAGGTCTGTTGCATTTGTTGAGGATTAGCAAAATCCGCCAGTTCAGCGTTCAATAGCACCCAAGTTTTCAGGTTGTTTTGCAGCATTTCGCCCAGCGACAAGCCTTTTTGCTTGAGTTCCCGCCCTAGCGACAAACGATGCGGCACCACACCTGCTAACCATGCACCATTGGTATTGGCACTTTCGGCAAAATAACCGAACTTCGCGCCTGTTTTCGCCGCAATCTGGCTGGCAAGTGCGCGTAATTGCGCGTACTCAGGGTGTTGAACCGCTAAATTCCCCAACCATACCGCCGCATGATTTGCCGTTTGCAAGGCTTGCATTGCCGGATGATTTGCATCTGCTAACATCGCCTGCAAGGTTTCTACCATTGCATTCGGCGCAACGGCTTGTTGTTGCAACGTGTAGTTGAAGTCATAAGCACGCGGGTTCACCGCGAACAATTGCGCACCCTGCAAACTGGCTTTGCGCAAACGGTAATTCAGCAGCGGCTGTTCTTGGCGCACGTTCGAGCCAATCAGTAATGCCGCATTTAGCTGTTCCACTTCCGCAATCTTCATCCCCAAATAAGGCATGAGTGGTGCGGCTTGTTGGTCGCTGAAATCGGTTTGGCGTAAACGGTGATCAATATTGCGCACATTCAAACCACGCATCAGGCGTTGGAATAAGTACAGCTCTTCCACCGTGGAATTGGCATTTGCCAACGCGCCAATCTGTGCTGGTGCGGTATTGTGCAACATGCTGCTAACCGCTTCCAATGCCGCTTGCCAAGTCACAGTTTGCCATTGACCATCGCGTTTGAGCATCGGCTGAGTCAAACGTTCGGCATGGCTTGCACCTTGATAACTGAAGCGGTCACGATCCGAAATCCAGCATTCATTCACGCTTTCATTATCGCGCGGCACAC
>CAZEQX010000038.1:0-18262 GCA_964514635.1 uncultured Thiothrix sp. | reverse complement strand
TTTTTATTTTAAGTTTTGCGTAACAGGCTGTAGCCGAGCAGGGTTAATCCCGTGCTGCCAAATCCCCACGTTAAAAGCGACACGCCGAGTAAACTGGGGGCAAGCGTTGAAGCGGTGGTCAGCGTGGCGGTAATTAATAAACTGCCGCCGATAATTGCCATGCGATTACTGCGTTGGGCTTGGCGCATTTCGCGGCGTAAGTCTTCGATTTGTTGTGATTCCCAGTTGAGTTTTAATTGCTGCTGCGTGGTTTGTTTCATAATGTCATGCAGCATATTCGGCATGTACGGCAGGTTTTCGAGTAATTTGGGTAAATTATCTTTTATGCCATTGAATAAGGCCCGCACGCCGACTTGTTCATCCATCCAGCGTTCAATAAACGGTTTGGCGGTTGACCATAAATCTAAGTCGGGGTAAAGCTGCCGTCCTAAGCCTTCTATATTTAATAGCGTTTTTTGTAGTAACACTAATTGCGGTTGCACTTCCATATTAAAGCGGCGTGCGGTTTGGAATAGGCGTAATAGGAAGTGCCCGAAGGAAATGTCTTTAATAGGCAAGTTGAAAATCGGTTCGCAAACTGAGCGAATCGCTGATTCAAATTCATCAACGCGGGTTGTTGGTGGTACCCAGCCGGATTCAACGTGTAGTTCCGCGACGCGCTTATAATCGCGGTTAAAGAAAGCGTAAAAGTTTTCAGCTAAATAACGTTTGTCCGCTGGTGATAATGTTCCGACGATGCCGAAATCCACCGCCATGTATTGCGGTTCATTGGGGTTTTTCGGGTCAACGAAAATATTACCAGGGTGCATATCCGCGTGGAAAAAGTTATGGCGGAATACTTGGGTGAAAAATACTTCCACACCTAATTCCCCCAAGCGTTTGAAATTAATACCCAAACTTTGCAGGCGCGGAATATCGCCGACTGGAATGCCGTAAATGCGTTCCATCACCATTACGTTCGGGTGGCAATAATCCCAATGCACTTCAGGAACGTATAAAATCGGGTTGTGCTCGAAGTTGCGGCGCACTTGCGAGGCATTAGCGGCTTCGCGCATTAAATCGAGTTCGTCGAAAATGGTTTTTTCGTATTCGCTAACCACTTCCACGGGACGCAGGCGGCGGGCTTCTTTCCAGTAACGTTGCACCATTCGCGCTAATAAATACATCAGTTCCACGTCTTGGTGGATGACTTTTTCGATATTAGGGCGCAACACTTTTACCACCACGGCTTTGCCGTCCCACAGGGTGGCGGCGTGAACTTGCGCGATGGAAGCCGATGCCATTGGTTCAGTTTCAAAGTGTTGGAACACTTCGGTGACAGGTTTGCCGTAAGCTTTTTCAATCAGTTGGCGTGCTGCGGTGCTGGAAAATGGTGGCACGCGATCTTGCAAACGTGTCAATTCGGCGGCGATGTCGTCTGGCAGTAAGTCGCGGCGTGTGGAGAGCATTTGCCCAAATTTGATAAAAATCGGTCCTAAATCTTCCAATGCACGGCGAATGCGTTCCCCGCGTGGGCGCGTTTCTTGTTTGCCCCAGTTCCACGGTAATAGGTGGTAAATGAAGGCAATCGGGCTGAGAAATGGGATATTAAACGCAAGCTCGTCGAGTCCGTGACGAATCATGACTCGACCAATAGTCCACAGGCGTAACAGACGAATGAAGGGTTTCATGCGGCAAACCAGTCAGGGGAAAGCGCGGCAGTTTACCACTACGCCCGCATTACCACATTAAATCATCGGGGATTTTGTAATCGGCGTAAGGGTCTTCTTCTTCCACAGTGGTTTGGCTGCTGCCCGTGTTGTGAACCAGAATCAGTTTGGCATCGCGTTGGGCGATTTTTTCCGCGACTTGTTTGGGGACTAATTCATAACCATCGCCAAATTTGACTAGGGCAATCACGCCGTAAGCCAGTTGGTCTTGCAGCTTGGTAGTGACGTAGATGTTTTTGATTTTACTACCATCAGCGAATTGATAAGACAAATCACCTTTACTGCGGTCAATGCGATTCAGCGTGATCAGTTGTTTGATTTGCGCTTGAATGGCTTTGTGTTCGGCTTGTTCGCGTTGTTGGCGATTCAGTGCTTTGGAACGCTCGGCTTTTTCTTGCAGGGCTTTTTCGGCGAGTAACTTGGCTTCATCCACCAAGGATTCGCCCGTCTTTTTGGCTTTCTTCTGCGCTTGGGCGGTGTGTTTGTGGGCGTTTTTGCGTTGCTCGCGCTCTGCCGCTTCCGCTTTGTTTTTGTCGATTAAACCCGCTTTGAGCAATTGTTCGTGTAGTGATGCCATTGTGAAATCCGTCAATGCAATTCGGTGAAGACGCGCATTATACCAAACTCTGGGGCGTGCGATGCATTTGGAATGGGGCTGAGTTTTTGGGGATTCTTGCGGAGGATGACGGGACTGCGGATAGTGCAAGTTTCAAAACAAGCTTTAAACAACGATAGGATGCGTTACGAATGAAACAAGTTTGGTTAGGTGCGTGTTTGTGCGCAATGTTCGGCGCGGCTCAGGCGGCTGATGTGAGCGTGAATATGAATATCGTCACGGAAAAGGGCGTGGGCGAGGCAATCGGGACGATTGTGGCCAGCGAATCACCGTATGGTGTGGTGTTGACCCCGACGTTAAAGGGGCTGCCGCACGGTTTGCATGGTTTCCACATGCATGTGAATCCGAGCTGTGATGCAGGTGAAAAAGACGGCAAAATGGTGGCTGGTTTAGCGGCTGGCGGGCATTTTGACCCTGCTAAAACCGAAAAGCATGGTATGCCTTGGGGTGATGGGCATTTGGGTGATTTGCCAGCATTGTATGTGGATATGGATGGCAATGCCACGCAGCCTGTGTTGGCTCCGCGTTTGAAAATGAGTGATTTAAAAGGACATTCGTTGATGATTCATGCGGGTGGGGATAATCATGCGGATCATCCAGCCCCTTTGGGCGGTGGTGGTATGCGTATGGCGTGCGGTGTGATCGCGCCATAAGTGACGCTTCCCGTTTAATTTGGGTAAGATCAAGGTACGGCAAGCGTTTTTGCCGTACTGTGTGGTTTTTTTGAGATTAAGGAGTCAACCATGACCGTTGAAACCATTCGTTGTGTGCCGATTTGGTCGGGTTGGGTGCGGGCAACGCATTGGTTAATGGCGGTTGGGGTGGTGTTTCAGTACGTTAGTGCGCAAGCGATTGCATGGGGGGCAAGCGATTACGATTTCTGGCGTGAATGGCACATGATTGCGGGCGAATTGGTTTTACTGCTGTTGGTAGGGCGTGTGATTTTGGCATTTATCTTACCTGCGGCGGCGAGTTGGCGGGCATTTTTGCCCGATGCGGTGCAATGGCAGGGTATTAAACAAACCTTGCAGTTTTATGTGACATGGGGGCGTGCGCCATTGCCGAATTGGTTTGCGCATAATCCTTTATGGCGTTTGCTGTATCCCGTGATGTTCCTGTTGATATTGGGTTTGGGGTTGTCTGGTTTGTGGTATAACGCGCCCATTTCAGTGGCGGGTTTGTGGTTGCATGAATGGCACGCGCTGTTTGCCAATGGATTAGCATGGTTGGTGATGGGGCATATTATCGCGGCGATTGCGCATGATGTTGCCAGTAAAAGTGCCAGCATTTCGGGGATGTTGAATGGCGTGCGTTATTTCCATATTGAAGATAAACCCGTGCATAAACCAGCGGCGCGAAATGCGAATAGCAAAGCACCGCCAGTTTATATTGCTGTGGAAAGTATTAAGCGCAAGCCTTGATTAAGGCTGAATACCTTTAATTAACACTTTGCCGTCTGTGGATAAGCGTAAGGGAATTTCTTTTTCCTGTGACTTAGCAGCAGATGAACTGTGATAGGGTTTTGGGTAAACAAACTCAGAACCTTTGATGAGTGCGGTTGTGGTAATTGGTAAGGTTGGGTTGCCGTGGTTTTTGCCTGCATTAATGTAAAGTTGTAATTCCCCATCTGCATAATGTGCAGGAATGGTGAGCGGTAGGGTAATGGTGTTCATACCAGCGGTAAGCGTTGCTTTTATGGGGTTTTTGGTGATGGGAGAATAGGCCGCAATGTTTTTATCCATATCTTTCGTATTGTAAGACGTTACCCAGAACTGTATATCTTTATTCATGCCCGTGTTATTCATTACTTCTAGGGTGATGTCTACATTACCGCCATTACTAGGTAGCCAAGTTGTACTTTGATTAATCGAGTTAATAAACAATGGGAAGGGTTTGAGTGCAATATTTTGTAAAGTTAAATCTTTTGTTGCGGATAACTTGAGTGTTTGTTTGAGTTCCCATTTCGTGGTGTTGTTGTAGTATTCGTTAATGTAGTGGGATGCCGTTGTATAAATATGATAGTAACCAGCGGGCAGAGAAGAGAATTTAAAATTACCTGATGAATCAGGTGTGGTCATGTTTTCAAAATTCCAGACATTGTTCTGTGAGTCAAATTTATATAAGGAGACAAAGGGGTATTCTTCGCTGGGCAAGGGCTGGTTGGTCATTTCATCACTTAAATTACCGCTGATCGAAGCGGCTTGGGATAAGCCACAGGATAATGCCCAGATAAGAGAGACTAACATGGTTTTGTTAAACATAAGACAGGCTCATTTAGATTGTTATATTGTTGACGGAGTATTATGTTGAGCATGAATATCTTATCTGGGCTATTGTGTAATAGCAATTCTTCGCTTGAAGCAAAATACGTTAAACAAAGCGTATTTTAACTACCCAGATAGGTGTTATTTTCCATTGGTTTCGAGTTGTTTTAAGCGAGCTTCTAAACGGTCTGTTGCCATGCGCAGATTATCCACTTCATCTAAATAACGTTGAATTTCAGTGTCAGCGGGTATTAAATGGCTTTCTTCTTGTAAATATTCCTTGGTATTTAAACGCATGGCATGTGCAGAATCATCTAGCCAGCCTTTTCCGGTACGCGCTAATTGCCCCATTTGGTGGGCAATGACATCGCCGACCACTCGCGAAAGTAATTCTTCCCAGTCTACATCGATTTCACGCAGGATTTGGCTAAAGCGATTACCCAGTGCCATGTCGCCATCGATTTGAATGCGATTTTCTAAAGTGGCTTTGCCGCCGTCTTCAGCATTGGCTAAGCGCATGAGGGCAATGGCTGAACCGTGAATAGTGACATCTGGTTCAGCAGCGTAAGTATCACCAACCAAAATTCGCTCTGCGGTTGGCATAAAATACAAACGTAAGTCGGGGTTGGTAATGTGCAAGCAAATGAGTTTGCCTTGCAACGATTGTAAACGTGAGCGTGCCGTGCCATAGGTTTGCGCATCGAGAGCTAACCAAGTGTTGAACGCGGTTTCGAGCGCGGCGGAAAGTGCAGAAAACAACATGGGTGGCATCCTTGAGGTTGAGTGAGCGACGAATCCAAAGCTGAATGATACTACAGCCGTGTTATGCTGAGTGGTTGTAAATTTCATTCAGCTTTCATTAATTTTCTATTCACTTTCCGTTCAGCTTGTGACATACTCTTAACCACGAAAACAAGCCCAGAGTGACAGGAAGTCACGATACGAACAATAAGGGAGTCACGAGCGGGCAGTGCCAGCCCCACTGCTCGCAGGATTTTTTTTTAGAACAAAGTCATCACTTGTCTCTGGAAAGGCCCGTTGTGCCGGATTCCCCTATCCGGCACTGGTTTTTTTGCATCCAAACTGTCATCAGATTCGTAATAGTCGTTATGGCAACAATAACGAGGTTACACCGATGTCCCGCTTTCACTTTCTGCACACTATGGCGCGTGGTTCGCCACTGGCTTTGACCGAAAACGCCGTGACTGATTATGCACTTTACCAACGTCGCCGCGAATTTTTGAAAACAGCCGTTGGTATTGGTTTGTTGGGGTTTGCAAACACGCCGATGTTAGGGCGTGCGGCAGATACTGTGGCGGATGATAAGCCCAATAGTTGGGAAGATATTACGACTTACAATAATTTTTACGAGTTTGGCACGGATAAAAGTGACCCTGCACATTATGCCAATACCTTAAAAACCGAGGCTTGGTCGGTAACGGTGGACGGCGAATGTGAAAAGTCGGGTAAATTCACGCTCGAAGACATGCTTAAGCCGCATCATACGCAAGAACGCATTTACCGTTTGCGTTGTGTGGAAGGTTGGTCGATGGTGATTCCGTGGCTAGGTTTTCCACTTGCCGATTTGATCAAGCGTTTCCAACCCACCTCAAAAGCCAAGTTTGTGCGTTTTGAAACCTTATTTGATCCCGCACAGATGCCAGGACAGCGTGATAAGGTGTTGGATTGGCCGTATGTGGAAGGTTTGCGCATGGATGAGGCTATGCACCCATTAACCTTAATGGCAACGGGTTTGTATGGCAAAAATCTACCCAATCAAAACGGTGCGCCGTTACGTTTGGTTGTGCCGTGGAAGTACGGATTTAAGAGCATTAAATCCATTGTGCGCATTAGTTTTGTCGAGCAGCAGCCGGAAAGCAGTTGGGGGCGTTCCGCGCCATCGGAATACGGTTTTTATTCCAATGTGAATCCCGATGTGGATCACCCGCGTTGGAGTCAGAAACGTGAGCGGCGCATTGGCGAGTTTTTAAAGCGCGAAACCTTGCCGTTTAATGGTTATGCGGATCAAGTGGCGGGTTTGTATAGTGGCATGGATTTACGGAAGTTTTTCTAATGCAAATACCAGAGCCGTGGTTTTCCCGCGTTGTGAAGCCGTTTGTGTTTGTGGCGTGTTTGTTGCCATTAGCGTGGTTGGTTTGGGGCGTGTGGCAGGATGCGTTGGGCGCGAATCCCATTGAGAAGCTGACACGCAGTTTGGGGGAATGGTCATTACGCTTTTTATTACTGACTTTGTTGGTGACGACCCTGCGCCGCGCTTTGAATTGGGCGCAGGTATTACGTTTGCGCCGTATGCTGGGTTTGTATGCGTTTTTTTATGCGGTTTTGCATTGGCTGAGTTATTTGTGGTTGGATCAGTTCTTCGATTGGGGGGAAGTCGGGCGCGATTTATTCAAACGCCCTTTCATTACCATTGGGATGTTGGCGTTTGTGCTGATGATTCCCCTTGCTGCCACTTCGTTTAAAGCTGCTATCCGTAAACTTGGCAAAAATTGGCAGCGATTACACCGCTTGATGTATCCCTTGTGCGCGTTAGCCGTACTGCACTTTTGGTGGTTAGCGGATAGCAAAGCGCGTACCGTCATGCCATTGATTTACGCACTGGTACTGGCAACCCTTCTTGGTGAAAGATTGTGGTGGGTGACTCGGCGTAAGATCGCGGATTCTAAATCGCGCTTGTCATGAATCTTAATGTACGCGCCTAAAAACGAAACGATCCGATGCACCAGCAATTTAGGTTCTGGTGACGGTGCGAGTACTATCGCGCATAAGTCTTCTCCCATTGTCAGGAAATGGCAGATGAGCGAATCCGTGGCATACTGTTCATGGTGGATGTCGAGCACATAACGTTTATCATGTTTGCTTACTACGATGTAGTTATCTTGTTCAATCACATTGAGCGGCATGGTCATATTGTTACCTAATAATGAAGTGATAATACTGTTGGCAGTATTGTGGTCTTTACAATAAGCCTAATATTGAACTGCACAAAAAGCAATGGAGCACCTCGCATGGGTTGAATGATCAAGCCTTTGCAACGGCAGAATGGTTTGTTTTTAAACCGAAACAATCAGGTCATCGATTTCTTGTACTTCTTTACGAATACGGCGCATCACGGGTAAGAGTTCTTCAAATACCGCAAAAAGCGTTGGGTCTAGGTGTGAACCAGCCATGCTACGCATGAGTTTTAGCGCGTCTTGTTCACTCATGGCTTTTTTGTAAACACGCTCGTGAACCAGTGCGTCGTAAATATCAACAATCGTGGTAATGCGTGCTGTAATGGGAATGTCTTCGCCTGCTAATTCGCGGGGGTAGCCTGTACCATCCCATTTTTCGTGGTGGCAAAGTGCAATATCGGCGGCCATATCAAGTGCTGGGATGTGCGAGTCTTGTAACATTTTCGCGCCGATTTCGGTGTGACGTTTCATAATCACGAACTCGGCTTCGGTTAATTTACCTTTTTTCAGTAAGATGCGGTCAGGAATGCCAATTTTGCCAATGTCATGCATCGGGGCTGCCATGCGAATGTCGTCAATTTGTTGGGTAGACCAGCCTAGGGCTTTTGCCATTGCCGCTGCGTAAAGTCCAATGCGTCTGATGTGTGCGCCTGTTTCTTCGTCACGATAGCTGGTGAGGCTCACTAATTTGATAGCGATTTCTTCCTCACGTTGTTTGATTTTTAGAGTGCGTTTTTGGATTTCGTTTTCTAATTTTTCTTGGGTGAGTAAACCATCACGCACTTGCTGTAAACGGCTCACTTCTTGGCGGTATTTCTCGCCCAGGTTTTGCAGTAGTAAAACGGGGGTGTTGTCTACCCATAATGCGCTGGCTTCGAGTGCGAGTTCTTGTCCGAGTGCGTCTTCTTCGATCCACGAGCCAGAAGTGAGGGGAAATTCTCGCCTGGCTTGCCAGTGTTGTTCAGCATCATCCATGAAGCAGGTGAGGTAGGGGAATATTTCGGGCAGCGTGCAGGTTTGTGGGCTGGAGGATTTACCCAGAAAAAACACCAGCCAGTCGGGGGCAGGGGCGTGTAGGGTGAAACGGTCAGCATCGTCGCGCACGAATACGACAATGTTGAGTGCGTGATAGATAGTGGTTAGTAAATGATCCATAGGTTGGCACATATTATTCTTCTTGTATGGGTAAGGGGTTAAGCGGTGTTGTATTCACGCGCTTATGCCGCGAGTAATTGGATTGCCAGTTGTTGGAAGAGTTGATCCACACCGTTGTCTAATTTGGCACTGGTTTCAATCACGGGGTAGCCCAATTGTTCCAACTGGCGTATTTGTTGGGATTCAATCTGCCATTGTGATTTGAGGTCTGCTTTGTTGATAGCAAAGACCATCGGCAGGTTGCCGATGCTGGTTTTCACCATGTTATGCACGGCAATGGCGATTTCCCATGAATTGGGGCGTGTACCGTCCATAACCACGATATAACCCGCCATGCCGCGCAGGTAAGTGGTACGAATGCTGGAAAAGTCATCTTCTCCGGCAATATCCCAAATCAACAGCGAAAGTTCTTGCCCATCAAGGGTAAGCGGTTTTTTGTCGATCTTTACGCCAACGGTGGTGAGGTATTTGTCAGTAAAAATGCTGTTCACATAACGGCGAATCAAGCTACTTTTACCAACAGAAAATGCACCAAGTAAGCATACTTTTTTCTGAATCATGAGACTTATCCTATGGTGTCAACGTTTAATGCCCAACTTAGCGTGATTCCGATTAATACAATGCAATCTGGTAACGTACCGTGCGTTCACGCGGGTGCTGCGTGAAGGCTTGGGTTTGTAAGATAAAAGCAGGAACACCTCGGTTAATTAGGGCATTGCGTATGGTTTGGGCGCGTTCCTGTGCCAGTTTTTGATTAAGTGTGTCATTACCCACCTCGTCGGTATTGCCAACTAATGTGACTTGTAGGAGTTGATTTTCTTGTTTGGCAGCTTGAAACAATTGTTGCAGTTGCCGACTGACTTGCGTCAAGTCAATGTTGTTTGGTATTTCGGCGCGATTAACGTCAAATGCGTGAACTTGGCTGGTGATTTGTTGTGTCAGTTCACGAATGTGTTGTTGGTTTGCCATGTGTTGTTGGCGGTCTTTGGTTTCTTGGGCATCCGCACGGGCTTGCACAAAGCTGGGTTCTAATGACCAAAAGGGTTTGAAGTCAAATGTCAGCCCCAAATCGCGCTGTACATCAGGTTTGATGATTTGTTCTGGGGAGCGTGCCAATGGGTCTTGTAAACCTTTGATCAAATAGCCTTGTGCTTGCGTTTGGGTAGTAATCAACACAATCCCAGGTTCGGCTTTCAAGGTAGCTAAGGTTTGTTGCAATTGCAGGGCATATTGTTGTTCTTGGCGGTAGTTTCGGTAACTCACATAACCCAAAGCACTTACCGTGGCGATTAAGACCACATAAGCCAACCACGGGGTGCGTTTCGTGCGTTTGGTTTGGGATTGTTGTAATAAGCATTGGCGTAGGAGTGAACTCGTCCCTGTGAAAACCGTGGTATCACCCTGAAAATTTTGTAGCTGTATGGCGTACTGGTGATGAATATTTTCCGTAACGCTTTGTAAGTGGGTGCGCAAACTGCTTGGCGGTGTGCCGCGTACCACCATTGCTAACACGGCATAAGGACCATGTTCTATCAATACCGTTAAGTCGCCTAGATTCAATGTGTGCAGTAAATCATCTTCATGCACGGTAAAAGAGTCTGCGATGAAATCTTGAATAGCGGTCAGCATCCCTGAAACGATTTCAGGATCTTTGCTCATCGCGTTACTAGTAACAACGTGTTGAAGTAGCAGACCCGTGGTGCGATGGATCAAAAAGACCTGTTCCACTTGGTACACGAGGGTATTTAATAGGGCAATTTGTGCGTAACTTTGCCCAGTTCGCCATGCATCCCACCGCCAACGCCACGAGCGGGGGGAAACACTTTGCTCAAGTAACTGGTTAAAGTTTTCCAAGGCCTCGTTCAATGCCTGTTGGATGGATTTACGAATGGCAGGCCCCATGATGGGGTAAAGCACGTCCGCAAAGTGTTTGGGGTTTTGCGTGACGGTTCGGTGCAAAGCGTGTTCGATGCTCGGTGCGAGGAATGTGGATAAAGACTGGTCTGTCGCTTCACGTTGCTGTAAAGCTTCTGTGATAACCGCCGCTACGCTGGCGGTGTATTTATCTGACTGCTCAAATTGCGCCTTTAATGCGATCAACGCATCGTAGTCTTTGCCAAACAGCAAATGGCGCAACTGAGCAAGGTCCGGCGTACCAGTCGTCATAAAACCCGCGTGTCTTGGTTAGGGTGGAGTTTGGGAAATTACGCCACGTTGTCTCCGGCTAGTTGTTGACTCACTTGCTCTAACAAAGTGGCAATGAATTTACGGTCAGCTTTGTCATTACGCAACTGTTCGCTGGCCTGTTTAAGCTGTGAGAGCAATTCATCCCGTTGTTGGTCGATGCGTTGGCTGAGCTGCGAAACTTCCTGATCCACTCGTTGTTGGACGGTATCGTGCTGGTGTTGTAATTGCTTGTGTAAGGTTTCAATGCCTTTGCTGGCTTGCTCAAAATGCTTACGCGCCGTGGCGGTATCACCCAGTCGTGCTTTGGTTTCTTCGGCAAGTAAATCCTGAACCAGTTGAATTTCGTGGCTGAGCGTATCGAAGTTTTTGCGCATTTCGTCACGCACAGAATTGGTCCAAACCTTTACAAAACGTTCTAAGGTCGCCAGACGCTTTTCGTTTTCGCGGGCTTGTTCACCAAACAGGATATTGCGCACCATATCAAGGTTGCGGTCTTGTGGTACGTTGGCAAATTCGGATTCTAATTCAGCGGTATTCATAGGTTGTGTCTTTTATTTTTATTGTAATACTCAGCACTGGTGCGGACTAAGCGCATTGCAGGATGGCAGTTAATCTACCATCCTGTAGGCGTGCTTACCAATTTTCCTGACTAAGGGCAGCCTAGAGTTTAGACATCCATTGTTCATGAAATTGGTGTTCAGGTAGCTGCCATACTTGGGTGTGCAATTGGGTCAACAAATCGGCATCTTCCAAAATCACCAGCCGTTCGCTATTGGAAATCGCACTAGGCCCATCGGCTAACAGACGGGTCAGCCACTCTGCACGTTGTTGGCGGCTAGAGGCCGGAACATTCGAGCGTTGCGGAATGTAGGTCATGTGTTGGCGGAAGGCTAATGGGTCAACCACCACGCGAATGAATAAATCACGGGTAGAAATGCACGGATGCCGTTGCAGTTCTGCGTAATTTTCTTCAAAGCGTTGCAAAATAAAGTCAGGGGCAACCTCATCGGGCGTGCGGAACAACCAGTGACGTTCACCAATTTGTATGCTGGTGATTGTGCCCATCGGTACAGCCAGTATTAACCCAAGCAACACAGGCATCATCCACAATAACGCCATTGGGTTAGTAACGAGTAAAATCGCACTCCAAATAATCCCAATCGCACTCACCCAGCCATATTCCTGCATGGCATCTTTCCATGCCAAACCGCCACCGATGCGTTGTTGTGGCCCCCAACTGGCACGTTTGCCGGACAGGATTTGTACCACAAACTTGCTGTAATAGAGCATGATCACGGGGGCGGTAAACATTGATAACAGGGTTTCACCCAACATGCTGGCATTTAAGCCCCAAAAACCACCAAAAAGTGGCGCGGCTTTTTTGCGGATGGCATGAATCAGGCCAAAGGTCTTGTAGAAAAACAACAAGATAACGGTGAGTATCAACAGCGCTGTATTTTCTATGGTTGGTGGAATCAAAATGAGGTCAGGATAGACAATAGCCAAAATCGACAAAACAGCCAACCATACCAACCACACCAACGAACTCAGGTAGGACATGATCCCACCCAGCATTAAAAAGCGGTGCAAGTGCGAAATGCCGTGCGACCAGATAATCAACCAGTGCTGTAAATTACCCTGACACCAGCGGCGATCACGTTTTAGCGCATCGGTGAGCATCGGTGGCGGACGTTCAAAACTGCCTTCGAGGTCATACGCTAACCACGTTTCCCAGCCAGCACGGTTGAGCAAGGCAGCTTCCACAAAGTCGTGACTGAGGATTTCCCCACCTAAGCGACCACCCTCTTTGAGCTTAGGGAGATGGCAATGTGCCATGAATGCTTGGGTGCGAATAATGACATTATGCCCCCAGTATTGGCTTTCCCCTAGCCACCAAAAATGCAGTCCCGCAAAGAAAATCGGGCCATACAAGCGATTAACGAATTGTTGCCCCCGCGCATAAATCGTATCAAGACCAATGTTATAGAGGGGGGTTTGAATCAGACTGACACGCGGGTTACGATCCATTGCATCGACCATGCGCACCAAGGCATCACCAGTCATCAGGCTGTCGGCATCCAGTACCACCATGTAGGGATGACGACGACCCCAGCGACGGCAAAAATCCATGACATTACCGCTTTTCTTTTTGGTGCGGTGTTTGCGGCGGCGATAGTGAATGCGATTAGTATTGCCCAAATCGCGGCATAATGCGGACCACGCGGCTTCTTCGCGCAACCAGTTGCTGGCGTTATCCGTGTCAGACAATATGTAAAATTCAAAGTGTTGTAAGTAGCCAGTTTTTTCCAAGGATTCGTAAATACTTTTCAACCCAGCATACACATAGGCAATGTCTTCATTATAGATAGGCAATAGAATCGCCGTGGTTTCGGTACTCTGTAACGGTGGGAGCGGCGTATCAGGTGCGGTCGTGATACGGTGTTTGTCTCCATGCCACAAGACCCAGCCACCTGCCAATGCCGTGGTAAAACCCAAGGCCATCCAGAAGAAGAGGATCGAAAAGGGGAATAACAGGAGTGCTTTCCATGCCCACGACAAATCGGCTGGGAGGTTAAATCCCAGCCATGACATCGCCAGTAAGGTGAGCAGTGCCACACCAGAAAAAAAGAGAATGCGCCGTTGTCGGGCTGCACTGCGCCAGTTAGCTGGCTGATATTGTTCGTTCATTCAGTATTAGTGATGCAGATGACGCTGACGAGAGCGTAATAATCCGAGGCTAATGGCTTGTAAGGGGGCAACACGAATACTACTGCGCTCAAAGCGGGGGCCGGTTTTTGCGCGTGAATCCGGTTTGGTTTCTTTCACTTCCTCGAAATCCAGAGCTTCATCCGCCATGTCCAAACTGGGTATGGTGGCTAATTCAGCGCGTACCGTGCTGATAAAACGTTGAATCAGTTCTTGTTCGGAACAAGGCGTAGAGCGTGTTAGTTTACGCGAGACATTTTCCAGCAGTTGTTCACGTTCTGCTGGTGGCACGCGATACAGTTTAAGGTAATCATCCGCACGTTTCTTAGCCAATGCCCATGAATCCACGCGGAGAACGGAATCCGACCCTAGGTGACCGGATGAAATCGTTGTTTCTTGTACCATCGCTTCCTGTTCTGTCTTCTATTCTTGAGTTACAAAATTCAGGCAATTTTTATGCCAGTATTTTGGGATTGTATCAGTTTTTCCACTGCTTATGGTGCATTGCACAATGCTTGTGGTATAGGGTAAGACCACGTTTCGCTCACAGGGTTTCCACCGTTTGTCAGTTTTATGTTCAATTTCATTGGCCCGTCACAATTTTCAGGGAAAACTTGCGCGATCACACGCCATCCTTTGACGTAAGGATTTTCTTGGACAACGGGTGTTTTGGTTTGGCCTTTTCCTTCAAACACAACATCGGCGATAGGTGGCTGTTCTGTTTTTGCAATATCCGTAAAGTCCACAATAAAACGGATGCGCCCTTTGTGCCCCGGTAGACCATCCACCGCGCGGTTTGTCGCGCGAGTCGAAACAACTTTGCCCAACTGGTGGGCGGGTGGATCATCCGAACGCCACGATAAGCGGTAGTGCAAATGCTGTGGTGCTGCGGGACTGCTGCTTTTCCAATAGGCAACAATGTTGTCGATCATATCGGATTCGGTGTGCAAACGTAACAATTGGATATTACCTTTCCCCCAATCACCGATAGGTTCAACCCAAGTGCTCGGACGCTGGTGATACCATGCCTCTAAATCTTGGTAATGATCAAACTCGCGATCACGCTGCATCAAACCAAAACCACCGAGTTTGTCGATAGGCAGTGACTGCACATTGAAATACGGTACTTCGGCTAACGGCTGCCATGTCCATTCTTGGTCTTGTTGGATCAATAGGCCATCCGAATCATGCACTTCAGGGCGATAATCACCGTATTGGTGCGGTGAGTTTTCACCGTGGAAGAACATGCTAGTCAGTGGTGCGACCCCCAATTCAGCCACCGCCTTGCGTGGATAGAGTTGTGTCTCTACTTCCATCTCGGTGGCCTTGTTTGGGGCCAACACAAAACGTGTCGCACCGCTGAGCGATGGTGAATCCATTAAGGCGCAAAACACAAGTTTATCCGCACTAGCGGTAGGTTTTTCCAACCAAAAGCTCGTGTAGTCGGGAAATTCTTCTTGACCTTCAATCGAGGTATTAATCGCCAGACCACGCGCGGATAAGCCATGTCGTTGGTCTTGCCCTAAGGCGCGGAAGTAGCTTGCCCCTTGAAACACCACCGTTTCATTGTAGGGGGCATCCGCACCCTTGCGGCCTAATTTGGATAAAATCCGAAACCCTGTAAACCCCATGCGCGGTTCATCATTTTCCAGATGCAGATCTTTGACTTCGGTGTAGTCGAAGTAATCTTTGGAAAAGAGAATAGGTTTTTCTGCACCATTTTCCCAAGTATAGAGCTGGAGTGGGTGAATAAAGTGCATTCCAGGGTGCATAAACTCCAGTTGGAATGGTAGGTTTTCCTTACGCCAGAAGGTTTGGTTGGCGCGGAACTTGATGTGCTGGTAATGGTCATAAGTGATTCTGCCAGTATCGACCTGCATCATCGGAGTTTTGGCATAAGGTTGTGCAGCCCGTTGTTCGGCTAGTTGTTTGACATGCGTAAAACACCCTGTATCCTCAGCGTGCGCTAGTGAAGTCAGGCCACCGAGGGAGAGGCTTAGTGTCAATGTCAAGCAGTAAAGGTTTGATTTCATGATGTCGGGAATCCGAAAGCGGTTGAATACCGGAGTAGGCCAACGTTTTGGCGCGAGAATTGTAGAGTAGAATGCAGGGCGCGTACAGTGTTGGCGATAGATTGTTTGCCACTATTTGTTAGTTGGTCGTATAGTGCGTCGTACATAAATTCCCCTAATTTGTAACTGCCGGACAGGCAAGGATGTAGCATTTTCCATGAGCCGTGATCTTTCTCTGGACATTTTGAGAGGCATGATGCTGATCATTATGGCAACAGACCACTTTGGCGAACCAGTATTTCAGCACATTTATGAGTTTGCTGGTTACGTCAGTGCCGCAGAAGGTTTCGTTTTTCTGTCGGGTATGTTAGTCGCGCTGGTGTATGGGCGTTATCATAGCGCAGGTGCTCATGTTATGGAGCAGCGGGTGTGGAAACGTGCTGGTGTGATTTATTTGTATCACCTCATGGTGCTGATTGCCGTATTCCTATTCACGATGGCAACCGTTTGGTCGGGGGCGTATTGGCAAAGTTTCGCTACCGAGATGCAGACTGAACCCGTGCGAGGGTTGATTTCGGGAATGCTTTTGACTTATCAAGCCCCAATGCTGGATATTTTGCCATTGTATGTGGTGTTAATGCTGTGTGCGCCACTGGCTTTGCGTTGGATGACGCAGTACCGTGGTATGGGTGTATTCATGGTGTTGTTGGGTAGTTTTAGCCTGTGGGGTGCGGCACAATACGGTTTAGGCCGCCAAATCATGGGGTTAGTACCAAACGAACTCTTAGTGCGAACAGGTGCATTTGACCTTATGGCGTGGCAAGTGTTGTTTGTGCTGGGCATGGTGTTGGGATTTTTGCGCATGGATAGTAAAGGTGCAGCTCCGCGCTTGAATCGTTGGGTTATGTCAGCGAGTGTGGTGCTGGTGGTGTATTTATTCTTGCAACGTCACGGGCATATTCCACAAAACTGGTCGGCAGTAACCGTGTGGCTGCAAGAGTTTCGCCATATTGCGCGGGATAACATGGCTTGGTTGCGCTTGTTGAATTTCTTGGCTATTGCTTATCTGATTGCGGGTGTAATTGTGTTGCAACAGCGCTATGGTCTGTTGAACTGGTTGGCATTGCCAGGACGTTGGTTAGCGTTTCTGGGACAACATTCACTGCAAGTATTTGCTTATCATTTGGTGGTTTTGTATTGCTACATTCCGTTCCGTTGGGGCGAATGGGCGTTGACGGACGAGCAAAAATGGGTGGCTCTGGTGGTATTTTTGGCTAGTTTGACACTACCAGCATGGTGGCACGCGCGTTACCTGCAAGCGAAGAAAATGCCAAGAACACAGCCTCGTCGTCCTGAATTTTCGCCCGTACCTAACACAGGCTTAGTGCCTGCATCAGGTTAGGCCTTTGCTATCAAGGCTTTAGGTTTAAAACTTGAAGCCTTTGTGGAGCGCGACAATTCCGCCTGTCATATTGGTGTAGGTGACACGTTCAAAACCCGCAGCTTCCATCATGCCTTTTAGGGTTGTTTGATCAGGATGCATCCGAATGGATTCTGCAAGGTAGCGGTAACTATCCGCATCATTGGCAATCAGTTTGCCCATCATTGGCAGAATTTTAAAGGAATACTGGTCATAAATCGGGGCTAGTGGCGCGATAGGTTTGGAAAATTCCAGTACCAGCAAACGTCCACCAGGTTTTAACACGCGATGCATGGAACGCAATGCCGCATCTTTATCCGTCACATTGCGTAAGCCAAATGCAATGGTAATGACATCGAAATAATTATCCGCAAAAGGCAAACATTCTGCATTGGCTTGTACATAGTTGACATTGCCACCAATACCCATATCAGTTAAACGTTCGCGCCCGTTCATGAGCATGGAAGCGTTAATGTCAGACAGCACCACTTCGCCATCTTCGCCGACGATGCGTGCAAACTTTGCAGCTAAATCACCCGTACCCCCTGCAAGGTCTAAAATGCGACTGCCGCGCTTTGCGCCCGCTTCTTGAATGGTGATGCGTTTCCATAAGCGATGAATACCTAATGACATTACGTCGTTCATAATATCGTATTTATCGGCTACCGCGTGAAACACCCCAGCTACTCGTTTAGCTTTCTCTGCAACGGGTACTTGTTGAAAACCGAAATGGGTGGTTTGTTGCTGTTCTGTCATAAGGTTGTGTCCATTGATTCAAGCTAAGCACGGATTGTAACAGCCAAACGAGCATTGTTCATGGAGTTCAGTTATGAAAAAACTCATCGCAGGCTTGGGGATATTGTTATTAGCAACACCAGTTGCACAAGCCATCGCCAAAGGTCACGCCAGTACGGATGACATGCGGACAAAACGCGCTAACCTGCAAAAGCCCATTGTGCGCGTGAAACATCACACGGTGAAAGTAGAACCCTGCCAGTGTCAATTACCGACGGGGCATCATGCACCTGCCCAACAGCAACGCGCCCACAAACCGCAAGCCACAGGTTGGCAACGTGCGGCAAAAGTTGTGCCGCAATTGCGTCAGACACCGCAACAATGGGCAAATACCAAGCCAATTCGCACAAAAGTGAAGACAACAACTAGCGCAATTACATAAACGATCTATACTCCTAGGAAATGATGGCTATCGTAACGATA
>CAZEQX010000037.1:0-19248 GCA_964514635.1 uncultured Thiothrix sp. | reverse complement strand
AAACGTAATCCAAACGATCCATGTAACCGATGCTTTGGTTGTAAGGCTTACTTTCGGCGAGTTTTTCTGTGCCACGGTGCAATAAACCAACATGCGGGTCAGCACGCACAATGGTTTCACCGTCCATTTCCAGAATCAAGCGCAACACACCATGCGCGGCCGGATGCGCTGGACCAAAGTTCAGCGTAAAGTTACGAATTTCAGGCATTATTGACGCTCCTCTGTTGAGGGGAGGCGTGAGTCGTCACGGATAATACGCGGCACTAACACGCGAGGATCAATCGTGACAGGTTCGTACACCACCCGCTTTTGTTCCGCATCGTAGCGCATTTCAACCTGACCAATTAAGGGGAAATCTTTACGGAAAGGATGACCAACAAAACCATAGTCAGTCAGAATACGTCGTAAATCGGGATGCCCGTTAAATAGAATACCAAATAAATCAAAGGCTTCCCTCTCATACCAATTAGCAGAAGGCCAAACTTCTACTAAGGATGAAATCACAGGGAAATCATTGCTTTCGCACCACGTCCGCAACCGAATACGACAATTTTTGGTAATGGACAGTAAATGAACCACCACTGCAAAGCGTTTACCGGTAAATTCTGGCTGTTCATCCACGGCATCAAAATCAAACGGGTCAACACTTTGTCCGGCCTGCACCGCGCGACTAAAACCGCTACGGGTCGCGGTGGTTACATCCCACTCCGCATCACCGTAAGTTAAATAATCGACACCGCACAAATCCGTTAATTGCGTAAAAGCTAATTTCTCATCGTGACGCAGGAAACGTGCTACTTCCAACCAATGCTCTGCCGCCACTTCCAGCGTTAATTCGCCCAAAGCCAGCGTCGCATTCTGTATCTTGCCAACAAGACTTTGTTGAAGATGACTGCTGATAAATTCGAGTTTCGTACTCATACTCTACCGCGCTATGGTGTTGGTTCGACGGATTTTATTCTGTAACTGGATGATTCCATACATCAAAGCCTCTGCGGTAGGTGGACATCCAGGCACATAAATATCAACAGGGATAATGCGATCACAACCGCGCACCACGGCATAGGAATAATGGTAATAACCACCACCATTCGCACATGACCCCATCGAAATTACCCAGCGCGGTTCTGCCATTTGATCGTAAACCTTGCGCAAGGCAGGAGCCATTTTATTAGTCAATGTCCCCGCCACAATCATCACATCAGATTGACGTGGACTCGGACGAAACACGATCCCGAAACGGTCAAAGTCATAACGCGATGCGCCCGCTTGCATCATTTCTACCGCACAACAAGCCAGACCAAAAGTGACTGGCCACATCGAACCAGTACGCGCCCAGTTAATCAATTTATCAGCGGTGGTCGTGACGAAGCCCTTTTCCAGAATGCCTTCTATTCCCATTCCAGTGCTCCTTTTTTCCACTCATAGATGAAACCAACGATCAAAATCCCCAAGAAAATGCCCATCGCCACCAAACCGAAAACACCGATTTGATCTAACACAACAGCCCAAGGGAACAAAAAAGCAATTTCAAGATCGAAAATGATGAAGAGAATGGCAACGAGATAATAACGCACGTCAAATTGCATTCGTGCATTGCCAAATTCGGGGAAACCACACTCAAACGGGGAATCTTTCGCAGAATCAGGACGACGTGGCCCTGCCAATAAACCTAAGCTTAGCAATACTGTTGCTAAAGCAAGCCCTACCCCCAAAAAAACGAGGATCGGAAGATATTCTCCTAGCATATCCACTCCTGGTGCAACAAGCGTCACGACTCACAGCGCATGGGCAATCTTTGCCTAATGCCTCGCTATCAGCCGCACATCACGATGTATGAGCCACAAATCCGCCATTCGCTAGGTGGATTTGGCGGCTACTTTACCAACCTCTTTCTATAAAAGCAAAAAGCTCGTTACCTTTCGATAACGAGCTTTTTTATCATTGGTACCGACGGCCGGACTCGAACCGGCACGGCTTGCGCCACTACCACCTCAAGGTAGCGTGTCTACCAATTCCACCACGACGGCAACTAACTTTAGGAGGCGCATGATACCGTACTAAACGTCATCTTGCACGGTTTTTTCACCTATACGACTATTTTTTATTCTCACCAGCCGAAGTTGCTGGTACATCACTAGTACTACTACTAGGCGTTGCACTGGCTGGAGCAGCAGGAACATCACCATTCGCAGGTGTCACGGGTGCACTTTGCTGAGGTGCTGGGGTGCTGTCCATGATACTGCTGCTGGTTGGCAATGCCTTGCCTGTAGCAAGGAAAGCCAAAGCAATGCAATTTACGAAAAAAACTGTCGCCAAAATGGCTGTTGTACGGCTGAGGAAGTTAGCAGAGCCACGCGAACCGAATACCGTGCCCGACGCACCACTACCAAACGCAGCCCCTGCATCAGCCCCTTTGCCTTGTTGCATCAGAACCAGCACGATAATGCCCACCGATACAACGATTTGAACGATCAATAGAATGTTATACAGCATAATGTTTTTATTAACCTTGTTGACCAGCTTCGCAGATAGCCAAGAACTCTTGCGCATTTAAAGACGCGCCGCCGATCAGACCACCATCAATGTCTGGCATTGCAAATAATTCGGCAGCATTAGAACCTTTGACGCTACCGCCATACAAAATCTGAACTTTCTCTGCAACAGATGCATCCAGCACCGCAATTTTACCACGAATAAAGGCATGAACATCTTGCGCTTGTTGCGGCGTTGCGGTTTTGCCCGTACCGATTGCCCACACAGGCTCGTAAGCAATCACTGCGTCGGCTAATGCTGTCACACCTTCTAAGGCAATGACAGCATCCAACTGACGCGCAACAACCGCTTCGGTAATGCCTTGTTCACGTTCTTCTAGGGATTCCCCAACGCAGAGAATCGGGGTCAAACCCTGTTTACGCGCTGCTGCGAACTTGCGTGCTGTATCGTCATCTTTCTCGCCATACAAAGCACGGCGTTCAGAATGCCCCACAATCACGCAAGTGCAGCCAAACTCTTTCAACATAGGAGCGGAAACTTCACCCGTAAATGCGCCAGAATCCTGTTCAGATACGTCTTGCGCACCCACAGCAATGGAACTGTTTGCGAGTAAATCTTGCGTCATTGGAAGGTAGACATAAGGTGCACAAACAGCAATACCCACTCGATTTAAGTGAGCAGCACCTGCCAGAAGACCTTTTAACAAGGTTTCAATACTGGCTTTCGAGCCATTTAATTTCCAATTGCCTGCAACCAATTTTTGACGCATGATTTCCCATCTCCTTCAAACAAGGGCGAAAGATTACCTGCATAACTTAAGGAAATCAATCTTCCCAACAGATGGATGGAAACCCATGAAGCGTTAAGCCGCAGCGCGTACCGCATTAGCGATTTCTTCGGCATAAGCATAGGTTTCTTTTTCACATTCACCTTCCACCATGACCCGAATCAGTGGCTCAGTACCCGATGGACGCAATAATACACGACCACGCGCCCCCAGTTGTTGCTCCACTTGGCGCACGGCATCTTGGATCGGTGCAGATTTGTCTAAGTTGATTTTTTTCGCGATACGCACATTAATCAGCGTTTGTGGATATTTAGACATCACTTGTTTTAATTCAAACAGTGATTTTCCGCTATCAAGCATGGCGTATAACACTTGCAGCGAGGCGATAATGCCATCACCAGTAGCAATATGGTCGCGCACAATAATATGCCCAGATGATTCACCACCTAATCCGCAACCATTCAAATTCATTTGCTCTAGCACATAGCGGTCGCCGACCTTAGCACGATAAAACGGCACACCCATTGCTTGAATAGCTTTTTCCAAACCCAGATTGCTCATGAGTGTTCCGACGACACCCGCTTGTAGCAAGCCTTTTTGGAAACGATGCTGGGCAATAATCGCCAAAATTTCATCGCCATCCACCACATTACCGTACTGATCCACCATGATCAGGCGATCACCATCACCATCTAAAGCAATGCCTACATCGGCACGATAATGGATAACAGCCGAACTCAAAGCATCAACATGGGTTGCGCCACACTTTTCATTAATATTGATGCCGTCGGGTGTATTCGCAATGGGAAAAACTTCAGCTCCTAACTCGCCTAAGACATCAGGGGCAACGTGATATGTCGCACCATTGGCACAATCCACCACAATGCGCAACCCTTTTAATGACACATCATTAGGTAACGCACGCTTACAAAATTCGATATAACGCCCTGAAGCATCTTTTGCACGTTCTACCCGACCCAGTTGATCAGAAGGCACTGTCACAAAATCTTTATCCAACCAGCTTTCGATTTCTTCTTCTACAGCATCGGGTAATTTTGTGCCATCCCCTGAGAAAAACTTCACACCGTTATCGTCGTAAGGATTATGGGATGCACTGATCACAATCCCAGCGGAGGCGCGAAACGCGCGAGTTAAATAGGCAACGGCTGGTGTTGGCATCGGCCCTAACAAACGAATATTCACTCCCGCTGCTACCAAACCCGCCTGCAAAGCAGATTCCAGCATGTAACCGGAAATGCGCGTATCCTTACCAATCAACACTAATGGATGACCGTTATTGGCCAGTACTTTACCTGCGGCCCAACCCAACTTGAGCACAAAATCTGGTGTCATTGGAAAGTTACCAATTTTCCCCCGTACACCATCAGTACCAAAATATTTTCTTGCCATATTCCCTTGGAACCTCAATTTGTTATCGTCGACAGACTGCTTGTACGATTTTCATCGCATCAACCGTTGCCTTCACATCATGCACGCGAATAATGCTTGAGCCTTTCATGGCGGCAATCACAGCGGCTGCGATACTCCCATGCAATCGTTCATCAACAGAACGATTACCCAGTAATGTCCCAATCATAGATTTACGCGAGACTCCCACCAGTAATGGTAATTGGAAATCTAAGAATGTATCCAAGCCTCGTAATAACGCTACGTTGTGCTCTAATGTTTTGCCAAATCCAAAGCCAGGATCAAGAATCAGACGACTACGGGTAATTCCCGCCCGCTCACAGGTAGTAATACGCTCTGTGAAAAACTGACAAACATCCCCAACAACATCCTTGTATTGCGGATCGTGCTGCATACTGCGGGGTAAACCCTGCATGTGCATCAAGCAAATCGGTACATTGAGCGTAGCACAAGTTTCCACAGCATTGGGTTCTTGTAAGGCGCGTACATCATTGATTATATTTGCCCCAGCATTAACCGCCGCCGCCATGACCGTCGGCTTGCTAGTATCAACAGAAATAGGCACATCAAAACGAGCGCGAATCGCCTCAATCACAGGCACTACACGCTCTAGCTCTGTTGCTGTGTCAACATCCGCAGCACCTGGGCGCGTTGACTCACCGCCAATATCAATAATATCCACACCATCAAGCAACATTTGCTCGGTATGTCGCAAAGCAGCATCCAATACATGGTAACGCCCACCATCAGAGAACGAATCCGGCGTTACATTCAAAATGCCCATCACCTGTACCGTATTGGGTATTAATTGCCAGCCCATAAATCTCACACCTCCATAACGCAAAAGGCGTGGAAACCGCCATTGCTATTTCCACGCCTCATTACTTTGCTTAACTCAAATAAACGCAAGTTTACTCAATTAATGCAAACCAGCAGCTCCACCGATCACACCGTTGTCACCATCCGTATTCTTGCCGTCGGTAACACGCGCTTTAGGTGACGCACCTTTACCACCGTGCGATGAATCATCGTCTGTCCAGTCCGCAGGCGGTGGCGGTTCTTCGCCGCGCATAATCGCTTCAACTTGATGACGATCAATGGTTTCGTACTTCATTAACGCATTAGCCATTGCGTGCAGAATATCCATACGCTCGGTCAGAATGCGTTTGGCGCGTTGATAGTTACGATCAATCACTTGACGAATTTCACTATCAATCGCATGTGCTGTTTCATCAGACATGTGTTTGTGCTGCGTCACCGCACGCCCTAAGAACACTTCACCTTCGTCTTCAGAATAAGCCAATGGCCCCATGCGATCTGACAAACCCCATTTTGTGACCATGTTACGCGCAATGTCAGTTGCACGTTCAATGTCATTGGAAGCACCTGTGGTTACTTTGTCAAAACCGTAAATCAGTTCTTCCGCAATGCGCCCACCGTACAGGCTGGAAATCAAACTTTCTAAGCGTTGTTTGCTGTAGCTTAGACGGTCTTCTTCCGGCAAATACATGGTGACACCTAAAGCACGACCGCGCGGAATGATGCTGACTTTGTACACAGGGTCATGATCTGGCACATTCAAACCCACAATCGCGTGCCCCGCTTCGTGGTACGCTGTCATGAGTTTTTCTTCTTCTTTCATGACCATAGATTTGCGTTCCGCGCCCATCATGATCTTGTCTTTGGCCTTTTCAAACTCAATCATGTCAACCGTGCGCTTATTAGCACGCGCTGCGAACAACGCCGCTTCATTAACCAAATTCGCCAAATCCGCACCAGAAAAACCGGGTGTACCGCGTGCAATCAGTGCAGGTTTTACATCATCACCCAAAGGCACTTTACGCATGTGAACTTTCAGAATTTGTTCACGACCACGCACGTCAGGCAATGGCACAACCACTTGGCGGTCAAAACGACCGGGGCGTAATAATGCAGCATCCAATACATCGGGGCGGTTGGTCGCGGCAATCACGATAATGCCTTCACTACCTTCAAAGCCGTCCATCTCCACCAACAATTGGTTTAAAGTTTGCTCACGTTCGTCATGACCGCCGCCTAAACCTGCACCACGTTGACGACCTACCGCATCAATCTCATCGATGAAAATAATGCAAGGTGCGTGCTTTTTCGCTTGATCAAACATATCACGCACACGCGATGCACCAACACCGACAAACATTTCAACAAAATCCGAACCGGAAATGCTGAAAAATGGCACTTTTGCCTCGCCTGCGATGGCTTTTGCCAGCAAGGTTTTACCCGTACCTGGCGAACCAACCATCAACACGCCACGCGGAATTTTCCCACCCAACTTTTGGAATTTACCTGGGTCACGCAGGAACTCAACCAATTCGCCAACTTCTTCCTTGGCTTCATCACAACCTGCAACGTCGTTGAAATTCACTTTCACTTGATCTTCGGTCATCATGCGTGCGCGGCTTTTGCCAAAGGACATAGCCCCACGACCGCCGCCGCCACCTTGCATCTGGCGCATGATGTAAATCCACAAACCAATAATCAGCAGGAAAGGCACCCAACTAATCACGATGTCCCAGAAAATGGAACGCTCTTCTGGCTTGCTGGCCTGAAACTTCACATTATACTTCACCAAATCATCCACTAATTTTGGATCATTCGGTGGGCTGTACGTCACAAACTTATCGCCACTGCTGGTCGTACCAACAATGGTTTGCCCTTTAATCTCGACATCCCTTACTGCACCATTATGCACGTTATTCAAGAAATCCGAATAAGGCACGGCAGTAGCTGGTTGGGTGGGCACGCTGAACTTACTGAACACCGCAATCAAAACAAATGCGATAACAGCCCATATCAGTAAATTTTTGGTTAGATCGTTCAAGTGAATTCTCCACTATCAACTGTGGTATTACCCGTATGTAACACCTTATGCTCGCATATTACAACACAAAACCCTGCGCAAGCACATAAACTTCCCGACTACGGGGTCTTGACGCGGCTGGTTTGCGTATTTTCACCGTTTTAAAATGAGCGCGGATTTCGCGTAAATACGCCTCCGAACCATCACCCTGAAACAGCTTTACCAGAAAAGTTCCTTGTGGCTTTAATACTTGCCGAGCCATATCCAAAGCAAGCTCGCACAGATGAATGGCACGCGGTTGGTCGACAGCATCCACACCACTCATATTGGGTGCCATATCTGAAATCACAAGATCAGCTTTTTCTTCCCCTAATAAACTAAGGATTTCTGCCAGTACATCATCGTCACGAAAGTCACCTTGTACAAACTCGACAAACGGTAATGGGTCAATCGGTAAAATATCACTGGCAACCACACGCCCCTTACGCCCAACAATGGCAGTGGCGTATTGACTCCACCCGCCAGGGGCTGCCCCTAAATCCACGACCTTCATACACGGTTGTAGAATCCGGTCTTTTTCCTGAATTTCCTTTAACTTATAAATGGCACGCGAACGATACCCCTCCTGCTGTGCTTTTTTGACATACTCATCGCTAAAATGTTCACCTAACCAACGTTGACTGCTTTTGCTTCTTGCCATGCTAACGTATCACTCATTACACTTCGCAAATTTACGGAAGCGTATCATGGAAACCGCCACAATACTGACAGAAACTCAGAAAAAACGCCTGCGTACCCGTGCGCACGACCTCAAACCCGTCGTTATTGTGGGTCAACACGGCTTAAAACCCACCGTATTGGAAGAAATCACCAATGCTCTTGATTACCACCAACTGATCAAAGTAAAAATCAATGCTGGTGATCGTGAATTGCGTGACGAAATGATTGGTCAAATCACCCAATACAGCCAAGCAGGACTGGTACAGCGCGTAGGCAACATTGCCATTCTTTATCGTCGCAATCCAGACCGTCCAGACTTATTCAAAGAACCCGTGTAATATTTGAACGTTATTCGTCACCCATAACATGAACAACAATGACTAAATTAACGACACGCCAAGGGCAAATTGATCACATCCTGCAACAACTCTCGCACGAACAATTAACCACGTTCGTGCGTGAAAAAGCCTTGCACGACGCTGATTTTCGCGACACCTTGCTAATTTGTTTTGCGGATTTGCTTGGCAGTGACGAACCTGCCGAACCCAAATATCGGCAAATGTTAAGCGATATGGTGGTTCGCCACGCCAACAGTGATGGCTATATCAACACCGCCAGCGCGGAACGCCTGACCGATGCCATCCACAAATTACTGGAATCCGCACGCAAAGCCACAACACCGACGCGAGAAACCATCGACTTGTGCTTGGCTGTTATCGCAACCTTGCCACGCTTAATCGAGCAAATGGAAGACAGTGATAACCAAGCTTACCAACTGATGCGCACCGCGTGCACGACTTTGTGGGAATGTTCCAGCACCTTATCGGAAACACGGCAACAGCAACTATTTGAGCGTATTTTACAGGAATACGGCAACCCGCTTTACGTTGAGCTTGACCTCGATAGCTCGTTACTGTCGCTATTGAAAGATTGGGCGCGGGACAAACCCACTCGCCAAGCGGCTTGTTTACGTCAACTGCAACATTTGCTCAAAATCACGACAAGCGACAATTGGCGTAAAAACTACCTACTGGAACAAACCAATACGTTAATTGCCTTCTGGAAACGTGCCTAGTTCCACACCAGTTGCGCCATCGCATCCGCTGGAGCTTGAATCAGCAGCGGGTGCGCCTGTGGTTTCAACCACGCCAATACCTGTTCCGCATTCGACTTCGCCATTGCCGTACAACCTGCCGTCGGCGTTACAGGACTAAACCAAACGTGTAAAAAAATTGCACTGCCACGCCCAAGTGTCACCGGATGCGTGTTGTGTTCAATCACCATGCCGTATTCGTAACGCTGATCGTCACGCCGCATTCGCTCAAAAGACGACCAATGCACTTCAGGGTTATTCACCTGTTCCGCCGACAAGGTGCGCCATTGGTTATAGTCAGGCGAATCCAGCGCATCAATGAAATAATCGCGTTCTGTTGCTGCACGGTATGGCATTTGCCAATCCTGTGGAGCTTGCATTGCATAGCCAAACGTTGTCCCCAACGTAAAAATACCTGCGGGTGCTTTGCCGTCGCCCTCTTTTTTAAGGGTGGCAAAAGCCGTTTGACTGATATGATTTAACCCCATCCCCCACGCCATGCCATTACGCCCTAAACGCACGGGAATCGCATCCCCCACCACCTGCCAAGCACCTTGCTGCCGTTCCAAACGCAACAACTCACCCGCTGAAGCTTTCCAATCACGGCTGGTAACGAATAAAACCTGTGTTGTCTCATGTGGTAAAGCGAGACGTTTTAAGGTTTGCAAAGCCAGTTGTTCTGGCTGCGGTGAATGCCCTAATCCAAAAAATAAACCGAATCCAACCGCCAACAGTGCCAAAACCACATATTGATACCATTTAGCCATGCTGCATTCTCCCCGAAAACAAACTTGCTGTTAAAATCATGCCCGCCCCCACCCATTCGCGCCATTCCAACCGCTCTTGGGTAAGAAAATACGCTGCCATTGCCGCGATAATTAATTCAAACAAAAAAATCACACTCGCTTGGCTTGCTGGAATGCGTGCCACACCGTATTGCACCGCGTAAGTCACTGTGCCAATTGCCACTGCCAAACCGATTAATAACCACCAAGTAGACTCACTATAAGCCGATAACGCCGTTTGACTGGGTTGGAAAGCCAACCCCACAGCCGTTAAGGCCGCAACCCCAACCCAAACCGCCACCGTTTTCACCCCATCATTTGCGTGATTTCCCAAATATCGCCCTGCCACAATGCTCAAAGCGAACGTCACGCCTGCCGATAACCCCAACCATTCAGCACGATTAGCAGGCAATGGCAAACCGCTGGCAGGCTGCCATAACATCACGACCGCGCCACCTAATGACAACAGCACGACCAACCAACCTAATAGGGTTAAACGCTCCCGCAATAATAATCGCGCTAGTAATACCGTCCACAAGGGCGAAAGGTAAAACAGTAACAGTACGCGCATGACCTCACCTTCGAGCACGCCCAGTACATACCCAACGTTACTCCAACCCGAAGCCAAACCAAGGATTACCAACCACAAAGCATGTTGGCGAGCGTGCCACACATCCTTGGCATACCACCAACCAACTGCACATAATGGCAAGCTATAAGCCAAACAAGTCGCAGTTAAACCATCCATTCCCTGTGTTGCTAACAGCCGAAACGGATACCAAAATAGCCCCCACAGTGTCGCGGAATAAAACAAACACGCCAATGCGACAGCGTGGTACACACGGGAATTTTGCATGGTGAAATCATTACTCTGTTAAAACAATGGCATGACTCACCAATTGGTGAACACTGACCACTTGTTCGCGTTCAAAACCATAATGCGGTAACACTTGGCTGAATTGTGTTTTGCAAATCGCGCACATTGCCGCCATGTGTGTCACACCCTGTTGCTGGGCGACATAATGCAATGCCTCCACACGCGGTTTTGCCCCTTTCACCCGTAACACCAGCAAATCGTCAGTCAGCAAACCGCCACCACCGCCACAGCAGAACGTTGCATCGTGGGTTGTACCCTGTGGCATTTCCACAAAATGGTTGCACACGGCTTGAATGACTTGGCGCGGCAAAGTGAATTGCCCACCGATTTCGTCACCCATGTTACTACCGCGAGCTACGTTACACGAATCATGCAAGGTTATAACTTTATCGTCATTAGCGGACTTATCGAGGGTCAATTTACCCTGCTGAATGGCATCCCACGTTACTTCCAAAATGTGTTGGGGAAACGGGTAACGTGTATCAAGAAATTCAAATTCACCCACCAGCGTTTGTAAAAAATTATACGCCACGCGCCACGCATGACCGCATTCACCAAAGACAATGCGCTTAACCTTTAAAGCACGAGCAGCATCCCGAATGCGTAACGCCAACTCGCGCATATTCTCGTAACTACCAACAAACAGACCAAAATTAGCCGCTTCCGACGCATACGAGCTAATCGTCCAACTAATTCCCGCTTGGTGGAATACTTTGGCGTAACCGATCAAACCATCAACGTGTGGTTCAGCGAAAAAATCAGCCGAAGGCGTAATCAATAACACGTCCGCGCCGACTTCATCCAATGGAAAGCGCACCCGCACCCCCGTATCAAGCTCGACATCCTCTTCCAAACCTGCCAACGTATCACGCAAAGCGGGTTCTGGTAGACCAAGGTTATTACCAATCTTTTTCACCTTACCGATAATTTCATTTGGGTATTTTTGCCCTAAACCGATGTGGTTTAAGATTTCCCGTGCTGCCATTGAAATTTCAGCGGTGTCGATTCCAATCGGACAATACACCGAACAACGCCGACATTGCGAACATTGGTGATAATAAGTGTACCAGTCTTTTACCACCTCTTCGGTTAAATCCACTGCACCGACTAATTTAGGGAAATACTTACCCGCAACAGTAAAATAACGCTGATAAACCTTGCGCAATAAATCCTGACGCGCCACTGGCATGTTTTTCGGATCACCCGTACCCAAAAAATAATGGCACTTATCAGTACATGCGCCGCATTTAACACAACCATCCAGATAAACCTGTAAAGCGCGGGAGCGGCTTTTTAATTCCGCCAGTTTTGTTAAAGCGCGTTGCTGCCAATCGGGGACTAACTCCCCTGCATTAAAATCGCTGGGATAATTTAACGCTTGTTGAAACTCAGGTTTTGACTTAGCAGGTGCAAATGTTTTACTCGCATCCACTTGTAAAATCGGGATAATTGCATAACCCGTACCCGATAACGGCGGGGCAACCACTTTATTCATTCAGTACCTCGCGGTTTGGCATTATAACGATAATCCGTTTGATTGCGCGTTGGGCTAAAAAAAACAGCAGGTGCGTGCAGTAATTTACTAATGGGGAAAATCAGCATTAAAATAATCACGAATAATAAATGCAGCCAAACCAAGGGATTCATTGGCAAATAATAAGTTTCACGCAAAAAACCAAAAGAAGGCAAGCCCATGAAAAATAACTTTACCTGTACAACATTCACCGGATGGATAAAACTCATGCTTAACCCCGTGAATGCAATACCGATTAATAACAACAACAAGAGATAATCAGAAGGCGCGGAAATATAACGTACCCGTTCTAATAAACAACGGCGGGCAAATAATCCCCCTAATCCTATCAGCAGTGTAATACCAGCATAACGACCGACGATTTGCAAACCAATGGTGTATTGCGAAACGTCATTTAATAATGCATTAAAAAATAAAGTGTGTCGCCATAATACCAACCATAACGACCAGTGAAACAGCATTGCCCATGCCCATAACACCTTATCCGCTCGCCATAAGCTTTTAAACCACAAAACTTCCCCCGCCACGCGCCACACCACCCCGCGACGAGTCAGCGGGGCGGGCATGGTGGGAATGGGCAACAGCACAGGAATACGCCAGTATTGCCACACGCGATAAGCGATACCCAGCACTAATACCAACGTCGCTAACCAAAATAGGCAACCGTACAGCACACTGATAACGGCAATGAACACCACATATCCCTTTAGGCTCTAGCCCATCAACCAAAACCGTAAGCTTACACGCATCCGGTCGGTTTGGGTAAACCCGCGTACTTGCACGCTTGTTTCCCAGGACCATAGGGGAACAGACTGTACAAATAACGTGAATTGCCTTTATCCGCCCCCAAACGTTTCCCAACGGCTTTCGTCAAAACACGCACCGCCGGAGCAATTTGGTATTCGTTATAATATTCGCGCAAGAAATTCAAAATTTCCCAATGCTCTGGCGATAAGGTGACATCCTCTGCGGTCGCCATGGTTTCGGCGACTTCTTGACTCCAATCATCCAAATTTTCCAGATAGCCTTCTTCGTCGGTGGCAAGGGTTTTGCCCCCTACTTCTAGTGCCATGAGCCAGTTCTCCTATTAAAGATCAATAACTAATAATCGATGTGTTTTACAACCAGCTATGCGTTTTTGCGTACATGACGGTCAAATCCACAAAGCCGTCGTAATCCACTAACATTACCCCCTTCTCCATGATTTTTGCGGTTAAGCCACGCGCCGTTATATCGGGGCTTAAAGCATAAATAGCTTTGTCGTGAGCCGCCTGAGCCAATAATGCCGCCCACTGCGTCCCCTCGACTAACGCAACCACCGCATCTTCAATCAACAAAACTGCATCGCCACTTTGGGCGTACTGCAAACAACTACTCAATGTACTTCGCTCGAATGGCGATTTATTCACAATGTGTAAACAAGCCATTGCGCCTCCTTCAAAAGCTTAGAATCACATCATGATCCGCCATAATCGCTGCCATTTGTGCCTGATCGACCACGATAACTGCTGATTGCACCTGATCCGCATCATCATCGTAGGTAATCTCCATTAAATCGGCAGCCGTCAAACCACGCACGCTCAGCGCATCGCGTTCCACATACAAGCGTGTCACACCATAATCGCCCAATGCGCGAAACGTTGCGGCAAAATTCTTCATACCCAACGCCCGACCATCTTGCGCTTTCAGGAGTTGGTACACACCATCATCCAAAAAAGCCACACTCACATCCTGTTCAAAGGCAGCAGAAATGAGCACCACTTCCAACGATTCCAGTGCGTAAACCGTGCCGTAAGGAGCTTTGCGATTCACAAACAGGAATTTCTTCTGACTCATACGACTTTCTCGCGTTTAATCACCAAATACCAAGACGCGATCCGCCGTGATACACGCATCAACCAACTGCCCCAAACCTGCAATGCGAAAACCCGCCACCAAATTATCCGCATCCAAACCTTGGCGTTTGGCTTCATCACTATCCATCACGCCACGACGCTGTGCCGCAACAATACACAACACCAAATCCAGTTGATGTTGTACCGCTAGTCGTGACCATGCCTGCTGTAAATGCCGTTCATCCTGCGGAGGAGCACTCAAGCGCGTGCCGTTATGCACACCATCGTGATAAAAAAACACCCGCACAATGTCATGCTCTTTGCCAAGAGCCGCCTTAACAAAGTGCAAAGCCGTATCCGATGACTGATGCTGATAAGGCCCTTCATTCACCAAAATCGTGTATTTCACCGTGCAAATATTCCATAGATAGCGGTTAAATTGCGCTGCAACCCCAGTGTGTGAGTCCATTATCTCAGGGTTCTGCGTATCTTACGAAAAAAGCCGCGTTTAGAGCGGCTTTTTGCAGACAATATTGACGATTGTAGGTTAATCTAGACGACCGACGGATGCTTCTTTCAAAATTTTTGCCCACACATCACCATTTTCCTCACGCACCACCTGCAAAATGGTTACTTTATCACCTTGCTGAAAGCCTCCCATGTAACGTTTGCCATGCGGGGCATCATAATAACCGTGGATTTGTTGCGTTAGGTAAGCCCGCCCTACTTCTGGCAAGCCGCTGCTGGGTGAAATATGCAACTTTTGCCCATACCAACCGTAATCCCGCAACTGCCCCAAATACACCCACACACGACCACCGACTGGCACAGTACTGGCTTTGCCTTTACTCGTGGCTGGTTGTACCGTGATTGGCGCATCAGACGGCAAAGCAATACGAGAATAATCACGATTCGCTTGTGCCGTTTTAGCAGTCTCCCATAAAACCTGTTGTTGTTTAGGAGTCACCGCAGTGGTTGCCGCTTGGGCGGCGGCACGTTCGGCACGCGCTGCTGGTTTGGGTAATTTACGGCGTGATTCGGACGGTAAGGCGGGTACGTCCCCCCTTACCTTACTGCCTTTGCGATTAAACGACTTTGTGCTGTGCATTGTCCGCGACGCTACCACCGCCGCCTTGGGCTGCGCCGTAACCGAACGTAATGCCACAGAGGGCAAGCTGTGTACTTGATCCGTCTGAATGGTTGCCAATGTAAGCGGAACGCTGGTTGTGGGTGTGTTCGTCCCTGAACGCACCGAAGTAGCCAAGGTCACAGGAACAGGAAAAGTCGTCATGACCCCATCCGTTGGGATAGCGTAACGATTCACTAACCCTACCCCGACCACATCGTCTGCTCGTTGCTTAGTGGCTTGCCGCTCCAAATCACCTAGGCGATCCCAAGCATAAGCCAACCCTGTCAGCGTTCCCGCCTGCAAAGTTGCCATCGGCAGCCAAAATAGCATCTGCCCTTTATGTGCGACCCACCAAGGGGTCTTCTTAACCAGCAGCCGTGCCATGACCACTCCTTAAACACTACCAGCGAATCCTTGCTAATATTTCGCGGTAAATGCCGCTATTACTCAAATAGACTCCGACAGGAAAATATTTTTAATAGACCAACGGTGATAACAGACACGGACTCAGCCGTAATTCTACGCAGTCACAGTGTTAGGCGATATGACGTTGATTTTGCCAACCATATAACCATGCACTACCCAGCAAAGTGCAAACGTAAACACACAATGAACCCAGTACAATTCCCGACCAACCCTGCCAATGCCAAAAGGGTGCTAATACAAACCCACCTAAGCTCGCCCCCAAATAATAGAAGACTAAATACAGCGATGAAGCACTAGCACGCGCTTTTTCTGCATGATGGCTCACCCAACTGCTTGCCAACGAATGCGTGAGGAAAAAACCAAAGCTACTCACCATAAATCCCGCAATAATCGCGTATAGCGTGGGCATCAATGTCAATAACGAACCAGCCATTAGAAACACTATCCCCACTGCCATGCCAAGCGGAGCGGGTATGATGTGCGTTAAACGCCCAGAAATCGCAGCGGACACCGTTCCGGTCAAATACGTCAGGAATAACATCCCCAAAGCGTGCGGCGTTAAATGATACGGTGCAGCCGCCAGCACAAACGTAACGTAGCTGTATTGATTCAGGAAAATCATGAAATTGCCGAATGCAATCCCATACGCCACCAACAACACCGGATTACGGATATGCCCCAACATATCACAAGCAATCGATACCGGATGCAAAGGTTTAGGCTGGAAATGACGGGATGCAGGTAATAGCCACACGAAAATCGCCAACAACACCGCGCTTAATCCCCCCATTGCGCCGAATGCAGCCGCCCAGCCGTAATGTTCGCCGACGAAACCACCGACCATACGCCCCATTACGCCGCCCAAACTATTAGCACTGATGTAAACACCAACAGCCAACACCACAGCTTTGCGCGTAAATTCATCGCCCATGTACGCAATCGCAATCGCGGGTAAACCGCCCAAACACAAACCTTGTAAAGCACGCAAAGCCAATAACGTGGGATACGATTCTACCTGTGACATGGCTAAAGTCGTTACAACCGACCCCGCCATTGTCACCACCATAATGGTTTTACGCCCCCAAGCATCCGACAACGGGCCATACACCAATAACGACAAACCCAGCATGAGAATCGTGGCAGTTAAACTCCAACTTGCCTGTAATTCCGTCAGTTGGAAATGCTGCGCCAATGTTGGCAACAGGGATTGCACCAGATGTAAATTGGCAAATACCATCGCTGAACCCAAGCACAACGCCAAGGTCGCAGCGCGAAACTCGCGGCTACCTGCTTCAATCATCCGCAGTACGCCTACACACCCATTGCGCGTTTTGCCATTTCGTATTTGAGGAAACCCATACGATTCACCGCATTCAGCCCCCAATTACGCGCGATTGTCCACGGAGTCAGGGTATTACCAAACACTAAACGAAACGTTTCCATCGCTTTTTGGGTCAGAATATTATCGCCACGCCGCGCCCGTTCATACGCCCGCAATACCTGCAAGCCGCCAAGATCAGCACGGCGACTGTGTGCTTGAAGCAATTGTCGCGCTAATTCCACTGCATCTTTGATTCCCAGATTCACGCCTTGTCCTGCCAACGGGTGAATGGTATGTGCCGCATCCCCCACCAATGCCAAACGCGCTTGCACATAGGGTTCAGCGTGTCGCCCACGCAAAGAAAACGCCGCGCGTTCGCCGACTTGGGTCACTTCGCCTACACGATAATCCAATGCTTGCGCTAATTCACGGCAAAAATCAGCGTCATTTTTCAGCAGCATGGCATCCGCACGATCCGCAGGCAATGTCCACACAATCGAACACGAACCATCCGCTAATGGCAAAAACGCTAATGGGCCACTGGGCATAAAGCGTTGCCACGCGGTCGCTTGATGCGGCAGGCTAGTTTGTACCACGCACACCAAACCTTTTTGCCCATAATCATTGCAATACAGGGGAATGCCCGCCAATTCGCGCACTTGGGATTGTGCGCCATCTGCACCGACCAATAGCTTGGCGTTTAGCACCTTACCGCTGCGTAAAGTGACGGTTACTTGCGCATCATCCACGACAAAACTACCCAAACGATCAGGGCAATAAACATCCACCGTTTCCAATCGCGCCATCGCTTCCAATAATGCCAACTGAATGACGCGATTTTCTACAATATGCCCCAAATCCGGCTCGCCAAGGTCAGCCGCATCAAAACGGATTTCCCCATCGCCCGTAGCATCCCACACTTGCATGGCTTCATACGCACAAGTGCGCCGTGTTGCCACGCCCTGCCACGCGCCTGCTTGCGCCAAAGCACGTTGCGAAGCGCGACTAATCGCGGATACGCGCAAGTCGTATACATCGGATGGGGAAAAAGCGGTAGGTTCGTAAGCCTCCAACACGGCAACGTGCATTCCGGCATTGCCTAGCAAACAAGCTAACGTTGAACCAACCATCCCACCACCAGCAATGATGACATCGTATTGCATGAGAACTCCTTGACGACTGCTGTTAGGCAGAAAATGTGACCGTTCGGTGTCACTTATAATGGTTGTTAAGACTACACCAAACAACAGCAATGGAGTATGACATAAGCCTAATGCTTAACGTTTGACGACCAAAGTACGCGCTAAACGGTCATGCCAACCATAGGGTTTATTTTGCCAGAACATCCCAATCACTCCCAAACCGAGTGTTAAAGCATTCACCATGTATCCGGCAAAACGCAAAAAGCACTGCAAAATGCTTGGGTCACGCTGACTAGCGACATCAATAATGCGCAATGACAGCAACATTTTGCCGGGTGTTGCGGCTAAAAATGACCAAAAACCGACAAAATAAAACAATGGCACGACCATTAATGATAAGTAAAATGAAGCATTCAATTCATTAGAGTGATAAACCAGCCACGTCTGACCGTACACAACCGACACAAATAACACCAACAAAACCGCCACGACAATCAAATCAAAAGCCAACGCAATCAGACGCATTCCCGCTGATGGACAACTGTCAACTACTTGTAACCATTGATATTCACTATTTTCGTATCGCGGCCGAGAACACAGATCAATGAAGCCAGACTCCTTGCCTATTGAAGATACTTGTTCACCGTTTTTCATCATGACACTCCTTGTCACGCCACACTCAACTTTATTACAAACCTCTTACAAGTATAGTCGACAAGGAGTGAAATGTGTCAATTTTGGTGCGATTTATGCATCAATCGCACCCATGTTAATATATTTTAGTTCCAAGTACTCATCTAAGCCGTATTTCGAGCCTTCCCGACCTAAACCAGAGT
>CAZEQX010000036.1:14818-19477 GCA_964514635.1 uncultured Thiothrix sp. | reverse complement strand
AAATATCGGGGTATTCCGCTTTGATTTTTAAGTATTGTTGCATCATCGGGGTGTGTTGCGGAGTACTGTCTTTATGCATTGTTCTAGTCGGGCTTAGCAAGTCAGGGAGGTGGGATTTTAGCAGGATTTAGCCTTGGGCGGGAATGCTTGTTGATATGGATAGGCTGGTGTGAAGGCGAATACTCTGTTAGAGTTATTTTCTGTCCAAATAAACAGCAAATATTGGCACAAACGAAATAGCTAATCTAAATATAAGTCTGGTCAGGTAATGGTTTATTTATGTAAGATTAGTCTTATTTGTTGATGATAAATAATGGGGATCAAGGGGAATGTACATGACAAAAAGTCAGTATCTGGGGTGGCTGTCAACAGGGTTGCTCTCATTGGGATTGAGCCAACCTGTTATGGCAGCAGATGCCTTCTCACCAAACGTAACACGTTTGATTGTAAAGTTAAAACCAACAGTCGCTACAGCCAGTAAAAGTACCCAGCCACGCGCAATGGCGGCGGATACAGTATGGCGTTTATCAGCGCGTACAGCTTCTAAACTGACCTATCAACGCCCAATGGCGGGTGATGCGCATTTGCTCCAATTGCCTAATGCGATGACGCTGGCTGATGCCCAAACCTTTGCGCAAAGGGTGGCGCAACAGGCCGAGGTGGAATACGCCGTGCCGGATCGGGTGTTGTATCCGATGTTGACACCAAATGATCAATACTTCGCTAACTATCAGTGGAATCTCCAGTCATCACAGCAGTATCCTGGTGCGATTAATGCGGTGAGTGCGTGGGATGTCACTACCGGATCATCCAGTACCGTGATTGCGGTGGTGGATACGGGTATCGTTTCTGACCATGAAGATTTCACAGGCCGCTTTGCCACGGATAGCAATGGTCGTATTGGTATCGATATGATCAGTGATGATGCGACAGCCAAAGACACCAATTCAGGGCGTGACTGGAATCCCTATGACAGTGCAGGTGATTGGCATGGGACGCATGTCGCAGGTATCTTGGGGGCGACAGGCAATAATACGGTCGGTGTTGCGGGTGTAAACTGGCAGGCGCGTATCTTACCCGTGAGAGTTCTGGGGGCGGGTGGTGGCGCATTGTCCGATATTATTGACGGTGTGCACTGGGCAGTTGGTGATCCAGCCGTGCCTATTGTCGTAGGCAATACGAGTGCTGGTTATATCCCACAAAACACACGTCCTGCGAAAGTGGTTAATATGAGTCTTGGTGGGGAAGGTTCGTGTGATGCTGCCGAACAAGAAGCGATCAATTACGCCTTATCTAAGGGGGCTGTCGTTGTGGTTTCTGCTGGTAATGACGGGCAAAACATGGATATAACCCCTTATTCGCCCGCAACCTGTAGTGGTGTGATCAATGTCGCAGCTATAACACCACAAGGTCAAAAAGCATCTTTCAGCAATTACGGTTCTAGTGTTACTTTGGCCGCCCCTGGTACGACGGTCGATGCCAGTCTGGGGATAGCCTCCACCGTAGGCCCTGCTTCTAGCTATGTGAATGGTGAATATTCGGGGACTAGTATGGCAGCTCCACACGTTACAGGGGTTGTAGGGTTGATGTTGGGGATTAATCCTAACCTCACGCCTGAGCAGGTCAAACAAATTCTGGTTGCGTCTGCACGTCCACATGTCGACACATCTTGGGCAATGGGTGCTGGTTTGTTAGATGCGTGTCGTGCTGTTAAATTAACACAAGGCCAATCAATGAGTGCTTGTGATTCAGGAAGCGGTGGTGGTTCTTCTGGTGGTTCGAGCAGCTCGTCTGGTGGTGGCGGGAGTCTCGACTGGTTCATGCTGGTATTGTTGGGCAGTGGTTTATTCGCGCGGCGTGCATATCGTCTCGTGCAAAAAGGCATATCCTTATGAAACAAACTATTGTAAAAACATGTTGCTTATTGGGAATGAGTGTAGGCTTGTTGGCTTGTCATGCAACACCGACAGAGCAAAAACCAGTCGCTGGGGAACTGGCTACCGCTGGGGTACAACCGCCTACTGTTTCTACGCCACAAGCGGCAACACAAATCATTGTACGCTTGAAACAGGGGGCGGATGGTAAACCATTGCCCTTCAGTGATGCGCTATTGCAGAGCCTCGCATCCACAGCGGGAATGCCTTTGCTTTATGTACGCCCAATGTCTGGTGATGCACATGTGCTCAAACCCGCAACACCAGTCTCACCGCAGACATTGGTTGCGATTACCAAACAACTCAGTCAACACCCAAGCGTGCAATACGCTGAACCTGACAAGATTATGACCGCTCGCTAGGGGCATCTTCTACAGGACGGGATGCGGTGTCGTTATGCTGACATCGCATCCTGTTAGGTATTAACCTGCACCCAAGTTATCACGTTTCATTTGAATCAACTCTGTCGAACCACCCTCAGTACTGGCAATGGCTTTATCGTATGCTTCACGCGCTTCTTTGGGCTTATTTTGTGCAGCATAAATGTCGCCTTTCAGTTCAGCAATCAATGCTTCATACGCGACAGGATAGGTTTTATTAGCAATTTGCAAAGCTTCATCGGGTTTTTTCATGGCCAATAACACCCGTGCCAAACGAATATTCGCAAGCTGTGTGAAACCTTCCTCTTTGCTATTGTCGATCACCCATTGCAAGGCTTTTAATGCTGGCTCGTATTCACCTTTTTCGGCATGTTGTTGAGCAGTTTGTAGCGACGCAATGACAGCGTAAGGGGTGCTTGCGTAGTCATTTTGCAGCTTTTGCACGTTTGGCAAAGCTTTCATCAAGTCTACTTGTGCGGTTTTACTCGTTTGTGCATAGATGGCTGAAGCTTCTGCGGCGGTCGCTTCTTGAGACTTTTTCCAATAATCCCAGCCAAACAGTGCCACAATCGATAAGGCAACGCCCACGACGACCGATGTACCGTTTTCTTTCCACCACGCTTTAAGTTCTTCGACCTTTTCGTCGTCGGTTTTGTAATCACTCATGAAAAATGCCCCTGAAGGTGTACATGATTATTGTAGATTAAGGTATTGTGGCAGTTTTTCTGCCAACTGACTGATAGGAAGGGTAATTTGCTCGCCACCGCTGCGCAAGGGTTTTAACCCAATTTCAGCACGTTGCAACTCGTCTTCACCTAAAATCAGTGCGTATTGTGCTTGTGATTTATCGGCTCGTTTCATCTGCGTTTTGAAATTGCCACCACCCGTATTGGTTGTTAAACGCAGACGGGGTAAGGCATCACGCAACTGTTCCGCGATTGCAAGCCCAGCTTGGATAGCAGCATCCCCCGCTGCGATAAAGTAAATATCTGGTGGCGTGGCAGTGGTTTGTAAACCTTGAGCTTCTAGCAATAAGATTAAACGTTCTACACCCATCGCAAAACCACACGCTGGCGTTGGTCGACCACCCAATTGTGTGACCAAGCCATCATAACGCCCGCCAGCGCAAACTGTACCTTGTGCGCCTAATGAGGTTGTCACCCATTCAAAAACGGTGCGCGTGTAATAATCCAAGCCCCGTACCAAGCGAGGGTTAATGCGGTACGCAATTCCCATGCTGTCTAGCACGCTGCGTAGTTGTGCAAAATGTTCAGCGGATTCGCTATCCAAATGCTCGTGTAAATTGGGGGCTGCTGCAACCAATTCGCGCATGGCTGGGTTTTTGGTATCCAGAATACGCAATGGGTTGGTGTGTAAGCGGCGTTTGGAATCGTCATCCAATTGATCTTGGTGGGCACTGAAATAGTCAACTAACAAGGTGCGATAAGCGTGGCGAGCTTCCACCGTGCCTAAGGAGTTTAACTCCAGTTGGATGTCTTGTAGACCTAGCCGTTTCCACAAGCGTGCGCTAATGGCGATGAGTTCCGCGTCAATGTCAGGAGTTGCAATACCAAAAGTTTCCACGCCGACTTGGGTGAATTGGCGATAACGTCCTTTTTGGGGGCGTTCCGCACGGAACATTGGACCTGCGTACCATAAGCGTTGTTGTTGGTTGAAAATCAACCCATGTTGAATGCCAGCGCGTACACAACTTGCTGTACCTTCAGGACGTAATGCAAGGCTAATGCCTGCCTCATCGCCTTCGGCATCTTGACGGCTTTCTAAGGTGTACATTTCTTTTTCAACGATGTCGGTGACTTCGCCTACCGCTCGCTTGAACAAATCGGTCTGTTCCACCAATGGCATACGAATTTCGCTATACCCGTATTGGGTGAGTAAATCGCGTACAGTGGACTCGAAAGCCTGCCAAGCAGGTGTAGTATCAGGGAGAATGTCGTGCATTCCCCGTACCGATTGGATATTTTTAGCCATGATTACTTAAGGTTCATTCAATTTTGAAACGAGCAACACTGCCTTTAGTATAAGGCGTTGAGTCGTAAAGTTGCCCATTGATATAGACTTTTGCACCAGGGGCGTTGCCAATTTTAAAGCTTAACGGTGGTGTTGCTTTAAATTCTTTGGTCGTGCCATTGGTGTTTAATGATTCAAAGACGGTCTTTTTATCTGCACCTTTGACCTGAACCCAAACGTCGTCACTAAATTCCATTTTGATGGTTGCTTCACCAACAATTGGTGGCAATGGTGTTGCCGTCGCAGGATCAGTGGAGGGCGATCCTGAGGCAGCCTGTGTCGTGGTTGCATCCGCAGGTGGTGTTGTCACCGTT
>CAZEQX010000036.1:4540-14718 GCA_964514635.1 uncultured Thiothrix sp. | reverse complement strand
GCGGGTGCAGCAGGCGGGGTGGCGTTGGCGGTTTCCGTTGCGGGTGCAGCAGGCGGGGTGGCGTTGGCGGTTTCCGTTGCGGGTGCAGCAGGCGCTTCAGCAGGCTTATCGCCAGTTGGTGTGACTGCAATGGCTGTGGAGTCTGCCGTAGGTGTTGCCGTATCTTGTGCCGACGTTGTGTTATTGACGGGGCTGGTTGGTGCGGTGGCATCTGTCGGTTGGTTGTTAGGTGATGCCGCAGCATTCACGGTTGGGTCTGCCGAGCTATTCGCTGCTAACTGTGCAGCGGCGGCAGCTTGCTGCTGAGCCGTTACTTTTGCCAAAGCTTCAGCCGCTGCTTTTTCTTCGGCAGCTTTTCGCGCTGCAAACGTATCCATAGTGGAGGGCGGACGCGGCATTTCCGGCGGGTTGGTTTGTGCGGAAAAATCTTGCCATGTTTGTGTTGCCCAGTGACGTACACCGGGGATCATGGAGATTAACCCTACTACCAGTACTGCCGACCCGAATGCAATGAATTTGAGCGTAGTAGGTGACAAGGACGGCTGAGCCATCTTGTTTATGCTGCGGGATGGTGAGAAATGTTGGGCGGTGTCGTCTGGCGATGCACCGCGCAATATTTCGTATGTCCGAATGAGGTCTTTAGCATCTTGGTCGGCTAGTTTTGCGTAGCCGCGCAAATACCCGCGCACATAAGGTGGCTCGGGTAAGTGAGCAAAATCTTCCTTTTCCAAGGCGCGTAAGATATTGGGGGACAGATGCATTTCCACGGCGGCTTGGTCTATGTCAAAGCCCGCGCGTTCCCGACAGGCTATAAGCTTTCGCGCTAAATCACCAGGCTGCACGGTTGAAGTGGTTGATGCTTCAACTGGGGTATGTGTTTCCGTCACGTATCCTCCAATCTAGTGTTGAGTCAGTCAATTTGACCTGCGGCTGGATTATCAGGGAACTTACTTTGAAGTTCATTAGCGCAGGCTTCGGCTTTGAGTGGTTCATTCATGGCTGTTTGTATTTTATGACACAGCAGCAATGATTCTGGTGTTGCGGGTGCGGCCTCATTATACCGATAAAGAAACGCTTGTGCTTTGGCATTATCCGTTTTTTCATGGTTGAGTTTTGCCATTTGGTACAAGGCTTCAGAAAAGCGACTATTGGCCTGTAATGCTTGTCGGAAGTAATCTTCCGCTTTCACATCATCGCCACTTTTTCTGATGCAAATACCCGCGTTGGTGTAGGCAAACTCAGGGGTTTTGTATAGCGGGTCGCGCAACGCTGCCATAAAGGCTTGTTCGGCTTCGCTATAATTACCTTGCTGACATAAAAATGACCCATAATTATTTAATAAATCAGAGTTTTTATTGCCGTGGCGCAAAGCCTTACGGAAATGATAGCCAGCCTTTTCCTGATTGCCCAAACGTTCTTGTAGCAAAGCATAATAATGATTAGCATCACTTGCTTCACTATTCTTAGCTAAGGCTTTTTCTAAATTTAATGAGGCTAAATCTAACCGCCCCTTTTTTAAATAAGCAACCCCTAACTGTGTGTAATAGTCATCAGCTTTTTTATCTTCCCCTGTTGTGCCAGACGTGTGACTTGCACAACCACCAACCACACTGCCTACCATGAATAGGCAGAGTGCATATTTTGTTGTTCGCATATTATTTGCCCTGTTCTATGCGGGCGAAATGAATCTCTCTACGGCTTTTATCGTTGACTTTTCCGGCAAGCTGACCGCAAGCCGCATCAATATCATCGCCCCGTGTTTTTCTTGTCATGACGGTATAACCTTCAGCCATCAGAATATCACGAAAACGATGGATGCGGTTATTACTAGAGCGTGCGTAACGTGTTGACGGAAATGGGTTAAAAGGAATCAAATTCACTTTTGACGGAATCCCGCGTAACAGTTTGGCTAGTTGGTGGGCATGTTCATCACTGTCATTCACACCCTCTAGCATCACATACTCCCAAGTAATATGGTTGCGTTCTGTGGTTTTTTTGTCAAGAAAGCGACGACAAGTATTAAGCAATTCAGAAATGGGATATTTTCGGTTCAGCGGTACGATTTGATCCCGCAGTTCATCATTAGGTGCGTGTAAGGAAACCGCCAGAGACACATCAATCGTATCAGCCAATCGATCCAAAGCAGGTAATACGCCAGAGGTACTGACGGTTACGCGCCGTTTACTGAGTCCGTATGCGTTGTCATCCAACATCAGACGTAAGGCATTGACAACATTGTCGAAATTAAGCAGCGGTTCGCCCATGCCCATCATGACAATATTGCTAATGACCCGTTGAGCTTTTGGGTCAGCTTGTAGGGTACGTTTTGCGACCCACAGTTGCCCAATGATTTCCGCTGTGGTGAGGTTGCGATTAAAACCTTGGCGTGCCGTTGAACAAAATGTGCAATCCAGTGCGCAACCAACCTGCGAAGACACACATAGCGTGCCGCGATCATCTTCGGGGATAAAAACGGTTTCAATGGCATTCCCGTCTTCTAGGCGCAACAGCCATTTGTGTGTTCCGTCGGATGATTTTTGGTCAATTATGATGTCGGGTGCGCGAATATCGGCGTTTTCCTTCAGAAAAGCACGCAACGGTTTGCTGAGATTGGTCATCTGGTCGACACTATCGACATTCATCTGATGCAGCCACTTGATCACTTGTGTGGCACGAAATGCTTTCTCGCCAATGGTGTGGAAATAGGCTTTCATGCCTTCGTGGCTGAAATTCAGGAGATTAACTTTTGCAGTAGCGTCAGACACAGATGACTTTATCCCTTAACGTATTAACGAGTGCGAGGGCACAGGCCTTCAGTACCGAAGAAGTAAGCGATTTCGATAGCAGCGTTTTCGAGGCTGTCAGAACCGTGAACCGCGTTTTCGTCGATAGAATCAGCGAAGTCCGCACGGATTGTGCCAGCGTCTGCGTTTTTAGGGTTAGTTGCACCCATTAACTCGCGGTTTTTCGCTACTGCGTTTTCGCCTTCCAGAACCTGAACCATAACAGGACCAGAAGTCATGAACGCGACCAGATCACCAAAGAAAGGACGTTCTTTATGAACTGCATAGAAACCTTCAGCTTGCTCTTTGCTCAAGTGCACCATTTTAGCAGCGACGATTTTCAGACCAGCGTTTTCAAAGCGGCTGTAGATTTGGCCGATTACGTTTTTAGCCACTGCGTCAGGTTTGATGATGGAAATGGTTTGCTCAATAGCCACGTCATGTTCTCCAAAATGTAAGTGTTAAGTCCAATCAGGGCGCAATTGTAATGGCTCGACTCCTCTCAGGCAAATTAATCGCGGAAAACGTTAAGCCCGTGCTATCCTCTGTTGCGGAAACACCAAACTCCAACCACAAAAAATGTTATTAAAGGACTAATCTATGCTGGCCAAAGTAATTCAACGGGCAGTTATTGGTAGTGTGCTACTGCTAGGTGTCAATGGTTGCGGCTCGGTTACGAATGGTAACGGAGCAACTGATACTGCCTCCGGCTCTGCAATTTTGAGCAAAACTGCTTATTCAAAGAGCAATGCAGCTTCTTCTCTGGGAACTAATACCAACGAAGTGACTGATAACGATTCTAGTATGCCATTTATTGATTTGTTTCGTGCGGCTATTCCCTTTGAGGAATCCCGTCCGTGGACAACCAAAGGCAACATCGTGTACGACACCGATGGTTGGCCAATGAACCTAAATGGTGGTCAGGCAGGAAGCCGTTTCCTTTCCAATTTACCCCCGCAGACCATCCCCGCAGGCACATACACCGTGTTGTACGATGGGGAAGGCGAAATTCGGTATTCAAATGACGCGACACTAATCGAACACAAACCAGGTGTTGATACTATCAATATCGAACCAGGCGCGGATCAAGTTTTGAATGCCTCCTTAGTGATCGTTGCCAGCAACCCTAGCAATTACTTGCGCAATATTCGCATACTACCTGCGGGCGGGATTTGTGCAAACAATCCATTCCAGCGTGTTAATTCAGCCGCTGCTTGTGGTGGTAATTACCGCTCGTTTGTTGAACATTACAACAGTATTATCTTTAACCCTGATTACCTGAACTTCATGAAAGATTTCCGCGCAATTCGTTTCATGAACATGAGCGGGGTGACACGCAGCCCGATTCGCACTTGGGATGACATGAATAAAATGACCAAGGCAACATGGGGGGGTAAAGAAGGTACACGCGGCGCACCGTTGGAAATCATGGTGGATTTAGCTAACCGTTTGAATGCTGACCCGTGGTTTACTATTCCGCACGCGGCGGATGATGCTTTTGTTCAGCAGTATGCAACCTATGTCAAACAGCACTTGAATCCTAATCTCAAGCCTCACATCGAGTACAGTAACGAGACATGGAATACCATGTTTACGCAAGGCGGTTACATGATCGACATGGGGATGAGATTAGGGCTGGACAGCAATGCTCAACGCGCAGGTTTCCGTTACTACTCACAACGTTCGGTTGAAATTTTCAAGATTTGGGAAAATGTCTTTGGTGGTTCAAAACGTTTGGTGCGCGTTTTATCAGGTTGGACAATTAACGACAAGTTGACTGAAACGGTGTTAAGCCACAATGATGCTTACAAACATGCAGATGCCTTCGCGATTGGTCCTTATGTGTTTGGCGGTCATGCCGAAGTGCGTACCATTAAAAGCGTTGACGATGCTTTGGGCTTGATTACCAATGATGCTTATCGTTATTCCAATGCCAAGGTGATGGAATACATTCGTATGCAAAAAGCCATCACGGATAAGTACGGCTTGCAGTTAATGGCTTATGAAGCAGGACAGGGTTTGGTCGATTTCACGACCCAGAGCGATGATGAGTTCCCCAACCCGTTGCTCTATGCTGCCAATCGTGATCCACGGATGCGTAGCATTTACCATACCTTCTTAAATGGTTGGAAAAACGAGGGTGGTACATTATTAATGCACTATTCTGCTCCGCGCACCTACAATAAACACGGTGCTTGGGGTGCGAAAGAATACGTCACTCAACCTGCGGCAGAAGCACCTAAGTACTTAGGTTTGCTGGACTTCATTAGCAGCACGCCTTGCTGGTGGAAAGACTGCCGACGTTAATGCGTTTTTAAGGAAAATAGATGTTTAGTTCAGAGCGTTCCACAACTGCTATTGCGATTTACCCCCTTACTGCTGATGCGTGGGAGACGTTTGCACTCACGTTATCCGATGCCGAACGCCAGTGGGCAACGTTACACGATTTTTCAGCGAAAGCTGAGCAAGTTTGTTTGTTACCCAATGCGAGCGGCGGTGTGGGTAAGGTGTTAGTGGGCTATAAAACCACGGAGCAAATGTGGGCAATTGCCGCTTTACCACGCAAGTTACCACAAGGTGAATATTATGTGGTGAATGAGGAGTGGAACGCGCAAGAACTGACACAAGCAGCGATTGGCTGGGGTTTGGGATGTTACCGCTTCAGCCAGTTTCGCAGCCTTGAACAAAAAACGTTACCTAGCCTGTGTGTCGTTGAACAGCACGAACGGATTAACGCTTTTGTGCAGGCAATCAGCTTGGTGCGTGATTTGGTGAATTTACCAGCAAATCACATGATGCCTGAACACTTGGCTGGGGTGACTCAGGCCTTGGCTACAGAATTTGGCGCGGATTTCCAACAGCTAGTCGGTGATGAACTCTTGGCGCAAAACTACCCTGCGATCCATGCCGTTGGGCGGGCTAGTGCTCATGTTCCGCGCCTTTTAGAGTTGCGTTGGGGAAAGGCGGAACACCCTTTGATTACTTTGGTTGGCAAAGGTGTATGTTTTGATACAGGTGGCTTGGACATTAAGCCTTCACAGTTCATGCGCTTGATGAAAAAAGACATGGGGGGGGCAGCGCATGTCTTGGGGTTAGCCAGATTGATTATGCAATTGCAGTTACCCGTCGCATTGCGTGTTTTGATTCCGGCTGTGGATAATGCAATCGGTGGAGATGCGTTCCGTCCAGGGGATATTTTGTCAACACGGGCAGGCAAGTTTGTCGAAATCGACAATACTGATGCCGAAGGCCGTTTAGTGTTGTGTGATGCACTAGCAGAAGCCGCAACGGCAAAACCGCAATTGATTCTGGATTTTGCGACCCTGACAGGGGCTGCACGAGTCGCGTTGGGCACAGAAATTCCCGTCTTTTTTAGTAATGACGATACGGTTACAAAACAGTTGCAACAGGCTGCACAAACGGCAGGCGAATTGATTTGGCCGTTACCATTGCACCAAGCGTATTTTGAACAATTAAAGAGTTCGTTTGCAGATTTTACCAATAGTGGTGGCAGTTATGGTGGTGCGATCACGGCTGCACTATTTTTAAACGAATTTGTCCCAAGTCACATTTCATGGGTACATTTTGATGTCATGGCTTGGAACACTCGTGAGCGAGCTGGTCGTCCTGTTGGTGGGGAAGCAATGGGATTGTTCACCGTTTACTCCTATTTAGAGACCGTTTATCTGGTTTCGTAAGATACTCCATTCATCTTGCATTCATATTGATTATTTTGCTCTATAATCAGTCTATTAGTGAGAAAGAGTTGCGGGTGGTATATGGAGTCAGTATGGCAGCGTCATGCGGCGGCTCGGCAGTTTGCCTTGGGTTTCGCATTGATTGGTTTGATGCTAACGCTAGTTGGGGCTGTTCTATTGGCTTTTCCATTGAAAGTGACTGCAAGTCAAACAGTGCAGGGGAAACTGTTATACGATTTGTTGGGGCACTTGGATTATCAACGTAACGGTCAATTCTCAGCCGTTAATGACGAGCGAATGCAACGTAGACTCAAACGTTTGCTTGTGGAAAACCATTTAGATGGTATCAATGGTTTTGCATATATTCGCCATCTTAATTCTCGCACTATTGTGTGGGGGGCGAAAGCTCCTGCTCTAGACGACCGTGCGCCGTTTAGCGCAAACGGTTACGAGCTGCAATTTGTACACGCAGCTCGGTATCAATTGGCAGTACAAAATTTCTGGGTGCGACACAACCAGCAACGCGAAGAATACCAAATGGTTGTTGCACTGCCGACAAACTAAGTGTGGTGGTGTTAGCGTAGGCTTTTGAGTAGATGGTTTACCATTTGCCGTTCGGGTGCGCTTTCTGTAGCAGCTTGGAAAATACCTTTTGTTTTGCCTTTAGGAGCTTTAATGCTGCGTGCGTCAGTCCAGTTCTTGCCCCAATTCGTTGTTTGGTATTGATACCAGTGCTTTTGCGATTGTTTGCCGTGGGCAAGATAAGTGGCACTGATCAGGCTGCCTTTGCCTGAAGTGTCGATGTTAAAATCATGCAGCCCAGGGTATTGCTTTCCCCAATTAGGACGGTTGAGTTCAGCAGGAAGGTGTACCGTTGCACAGCTAAATTGCGTTAATTGCTGTGTGCCATTCAACGTAATGTAGTCAGTACTAACACCTTGATTTCCCCATGTTGCAAACAGCGTTAAGCGATTGTAGGCGGGGGTGCTGTACATATTGAGTACGGTGCTGCCTTGTGCAATGGGGTAGGCTCGCCACTTACCTTTATTTTGTACGAATAAAATTGCGCCAGACGATTCGGGGTCTTGCCCTAACAGCAGTGGAAGGTATTTATTGTTTAAACGATAGCCATATAGGGCATTATGGTTGACTAGGTTTTGGACAAATTTCTTGCTAACCGTGGCTACCTTTCCGCACTGCCAGCCAGGTTGCCAGAGTGTCTGAAGGTCTGCGGCTATTGCTTGTTGAGCCAAGCATTGTAGTAGCAGTGTGCTGGTCAGCAGAGCCAGTGTGGTTTTGCCTATTATCATCTGTATTTTTTGTCCTTGCATGTAAAACCCCTATCGCCCAATATCGCGCCTACACAATATCGACATAACGACACGAAAAATGTTCAATTATTTTTATGGAGGCATTTGTATTTATGAATATGCCAGCATTACTGGATTGTCGCGATACGGAATCATTTTGCCAAGGGCATATCATTGGTGCAAGCTGTTTGCCAGCAGCGCAATTAGCAGCGCGTATGCATGAGTTGCCAAAACGAAGCGAGCCGCTGATTTTATGTGGTGATCCATTAAGCTTAGATTTGGCAGAAGTATTTTTAACATCAAAAGGTTATACAATCGAGAGGCAAATTATCTGGTCAGAAGCCTTACGAGCGGACTTGCATACCAAACAGCAATTGGCGACTGGCATGGATTCAGCACGATTATGGAAACCCGCGCCTTTAATTGAGAAATTTGTCGAAGAACTGATGCCTATGCATGATATTACTTCGGGGGTTGGTTTAGATATTGCCTGTGGTGCAGGGCGTGATGCTGTTTATTTGGCTATGAACGGTTGGCAAATGACAGGTATTGATTATTTGACGGGTGCGATAGAAAAAACAAAGCAGTTAGCACAACAGCATCAAGTGCCAATACAAGCCGTTTTAATGGATTTAGAAACGGGTAATGATCCATTTGCCGCTTACGCAGATAATACCTTCGATCTAGTTTTTGTTATACGATATTTACACCGCCCGTTGTTTCCCTATTTAAAACGTATTGTGAAATCAGGTGGGGTTTTTATGCATCAAACTTTTATGCAGGGTAGCGAAGTATTTGGCAGTCCTAAGAATCCCAATTTTCTGCTAAAACCTAATGAGCTGGCTTTGCTATTTCAGGATTGGGCGGTTTTATACGATGAGATTGAATATTTAGAAGATGGGCGACCTGTTTCAGCATTTGTCGCACGTCGCCCATGCTAGTTTTTTGCAATCGATTAATGGAAACGTTTGCGCACCATGAATGTTGCTAATCCCAGAATTAGAATAAATAAGCTGGTTGTGCCGCCACCGCCACCACTGGTGATTGAGCTGCCATTATTACCAGAATTGCCACCATTGTTGCCGTTGTTACCCGTATTACCACCGTTATCAGTATTACCACCGTTACCGTTATTACCATCATCAGGATTTTCGGTGCTGGTTTCACGGGTTTTAAGACGTTCGATAACATTTTCTGTAATACGACTGATTGTGGATTCAACTGCTAAACCTTCGGCCCAATCCACGGTCGGCGCAACAAATACCGTGCCGCTATTTTCAGAGGGCTTGAAGATACCAACAGTACCCCATCCTTGATTTTTATAACCGTTAGCTACAATGCCAGGTACACCTGAGGGTGAATTGACAGCAAAGGCTGGCGTTAAAGCAAGAATTTGGAAATTGGTTGGTGTGCCATCTTCGCCCGTGACAACAGGTTTACCATCGACCATTTTGAATAATGCGCCATCGACTTCATAACCTGCAATACCGGATTGACGACCAAAAATATCATTATTCGCCAAACCTGTTCCCGCGAATACCCAGTGCGAAGCATCGGTAACTTTAAAACCACCGTTAATGCCTGTATCGCTAACGCTGCCTTTTACATAGTGTTGTACGCCATTGTCAGTGTAATCGTGATAGCCACCATGACGGAAACTAACGCCTGTCGAGCTGTTTTCAGGGTGGTTGACGGGGGCGTTGTACCAGTTGACGGTCAGTGTATCGTCGTGCCCGCTGTTTGCTTGAGGGTCATTCAGAGAGGACTTGTAGCAAATCATTTCTTTCAGGTTGGCTGAAAAACGCACCTGCCACCACATGGTATTGCCACTGAAGATAGCAGCATTTCCGCCACCTGCTAGGTAGTTATCCCAAGCATCACGCATGGTTTTTGACCAGTATTCATTGTGACCGACCAAAATCACCAAGTTGTAGTATTTCAATAGGGAAGGGTCACGTTGAATATCCATCATGGATGCGGCTTCATACGCAATCCCCTTTTTGTCTAACCAAGTGACAAAATCGCGATGTTCAGCCCATAAACCTTGCCCAACAGGACGTTCGGTGGTGATGCGGGTCGTGGCTTGGGAATTGGTGGAGTTAAAACCATAAAGCGACTTACCACCAATTGATGAATACGCCATATTGGTCGTAACACTATCCAATACCAAAACTTTAGAATAACTACCGGGGTTATTAGACCTAATTGCAACGTATTCTGGTTGGGTTTCCATGTTATTGTTAAAAACAATTTCGTAAATGCCACTTTTCCAATCACTGGGAATGTCTACAGGATGCGCCGGCGCCCGGTTTTTAGGGGCGTGGGGGGTGTGGGTCGGGGTGTTTTTGGTGGCGGTGGTGGTGTGGGTGGGTTGGGGGGGGGGTGGG
>CAZEQX010000036.1:0-4530 GCA_964514635.1 uncultured Thiothrix sp. | reverse complement strand
TACAGGATGCCCCCCCCCCCAGTTTAAACCTGCATAACCGTTTTCACTCATGGTATATTTTTTACCATTTGTAAAATGCGTGGATTGCAGGATCGGATTTCCAGAACCTGCACGTCTGATTTGTACATCAAACTCTGGAGTTTGTGTGGAAACGTGTACCTTGATTTTACCGCCAACGACAGCACTATCAGCAGCTAGATAACCACAGATATTGCTATAATAATCGCCATTTTTAAAATCACACGGTAAGGCAAATGATACGGAACTGTATAAAAGACCCAAAGCTAAACCAGCTATTTGAAAATTTGATATTTGATTGCATTTTGCTAATGGGTTTACAAAACGATGAGCCATCCCATCCATAGATACTCCAGCCTATAAAAACGGTATTGAAAACAATAAATTAAATATTGTATTTAATGGGTGGTTATTAAACCTCAATATATCTTATAGTCCACCAACGAAAATAATGTTATTTTTATTTCTTATTGAAATATTATTAAGTTTTATTTTGTTATTAACTGTTTGTTTACAATGCTCGTTTTCGCCAAGTATAGCGGATACTCAATTGTAGGATAAATGTATCTGTTTGAAAAATAAATAATAGCTGTTTATTATCTAAGCACAATGCGTTTTAAAGGTGGTCGTGGCAGTTGCCGATCTTGGGATTTTCCTATATTTTTGATTTATAATTTGTTTATGTGAATAATGAAAATTTAACCAAGTTTGTTTGTTTTTTACTCTCAAATCATTAGTAAAATAAATTTGAGAGTCTGGCCATGAAACGAATCTATCGAGTAGCGTTTTGATCAAGCTGGCTCAAGAGCGGCCCAATGTCTTAAGTAGTGCTCTAACTCAAATGGGCGTAGAATGTCAATGTTCTGTGTGCGTGCACGTTCGATCATGCCGATGGGCGGTGGCATAGCACTGAGCAGTACGGCTTTCCCAAATAGCCCTTTGATATTATCGCCAATGCTATCGATTTTATAGAGAATGTCACTGGGTTTGAAATTGGGGTTGTTTTGCATACGCAGCGTTTTACATTCAATGACCAGCATTTTGTTATTATGCATAATCAGTACGTCTAATTCATTGAGTGTGTCAGGGCTATTTTCCCATGCAATTTCAACACCACTGCGCACATCATTTAATCCAAGATTATTAGCAATTAACCATGCAAATTCTTCTAGCCAGACACCTGCTAGATAACGGGTATTTTCTGCGTGGGCAAAATAAATAGTTTGGGCATTTAGACGCTTAAACAAATTCGCATCTGCCCATTTTTGTACACAGTGTTCCCAAAAGCCCCGTAGTTCCCAATGAAATTGTTGCTCAGGTCGTTCAATAATCTGACCATTACGCGATAAAGCTTGTACCGCCATTGCATTCATGCTGGTAATTAAATTTGCTGAGCGTGGATCTTCTGCAACATCCGCTAATTGGTGAGTAATGTGTTGTCGTTCGATTGCTGTTTGATGCCATGCCGTTTGATCTGAAGCTGCCTGTCGGTAAAGTGCACCATAAGCCGCAAGGTATTCTGGAACAGAAAGCCGAAAAGTAATAGGGGCACGCATTCCCCTATTAATATGCTCGATAAAGCCATTATCCGTGTCGGTATAAACTAATTCCGCATTTTCCCGAAAAATTTCTAACATGCCAATCGACATAAGCTTATTACCGCCTGTGACATTGAGTGTTAGGTGTGCGCTAGGATGGTTGTTCTTGAGTTTTGCTAATAAATCCAGAGCATAGGCGCGAATATCATTAATACCCGCATCAGGAATATTATGAATCGGCACAACCGTTTGAATGCCACATTGTTCTAACATGCGTTGTAACCGAATGGTTAAGCCGTAGCGCATTTTAGCGGTACTAATTAAATAGACCATATTGGGTTGGTCGATCCTAACTGGAATGTAGTTAGGCAGTAATTGTGCGGAAACAAGGCAAATATGAATATGCATTCGGGATTTATTCCTGATTTATCGGTTGTGCCGCTGCATGAATTAAAGGCGTTGTGCAGCGTAGCCTTCTAACCGTGCTCCGTAGTGGCGCATGTCATCGGCCGTAAGCTCTTTACCACGGGCATCGGCTGGTAATTCCAACGTTAGGTGGAAATAATGCCCGCCGCGTGCGTTCACCTCCGCCACCAAGTTGATGGGGAGCGTGCCGAGGATATTATCACCTGCTTGCACTATCGTGACATCAAAATGTGCCAAACGCTGATCAACGTGGAAACCTTCTGACTCTGCCCAATCAACCGCACCTGAATGGCGTGAAATAAAATAAGTTGTCATTTGTTGCCTTTATGATGATAGAAAGTGTGTAGTTTAAGGGAGGTTCTATTGTTTAGCGAGAAGGACAAGCTTGTCGTACTATTCACCGCCTGCTGACATCAGGTAATATGATGATGAAACAATACAATAAAGTTTATCTGTGTGAAAAAATGCTGCTGGGAATTAACTTCAGCAGCGAACTGAAAACGGCGGAGGGGGAAGCAAGGTGTTAGTGTAAATTCAGTCAGTCGTTAGTTTCTTTTCAAACTTATTAATTAACCCTTGAAGATCACGAATTAATGTAGAAGCAGGTTTTGGATCTTTTCTGAAGCCGCCATGTTGAATATCATTTCTTACCGTACTTAATTGATCAGCAAGTTTTTCACCTTTGCCCTCCGTTTCTTGCCATCGACATTCTGTTGCGCTTCGTTCGCATTTTTCTAGTAGCTGCTGTTCATTGCGGTCGTGAGCGGCATACAAGGAAACCCAACCTTCGCGTAACACAATGGCTGCTTCGGGGTAGCGTTCATAGCTGCCATACAATTTTGCTAGTTCCAGCATGGCATGATGTCCCTGTGAGCTAAACAATGAGTCTGCTGGAATAGCTTGCAGCTTGGCTTTTAACTGTTCCAGAACTGGGAACAACGGCATGAAATGAGTACGCACTTCCGCTTCACTTTGGCTAATCTTAGCAAGTACATCGCTGGCACTGCCACGTTCTTTACCCACGATGATTTGTGGTACACGAACAGTAGAAATATTGTCCGAAAAGGCACGGATAGATTCAGCCAAACTTGCTAATGTTTTTGGGCGTTCATCTTGCCTAGTCTTTTGGATAACCGCATTTTCCTGCCGAGCCAGCATTGCCAAATCTGCACCATGCCCAGTTTTCATAAAACTTTGCAAAGCACTAGACCAGTTAAGCAAACTAATGAAAGCACTAATATCCCATACAGGTGATGTGCTTTCATCTTTTCGCCACTCTCCATAATATGCTTGCATATCAGGTGGATACTCTAATGTGGCGCGTAAATAGTTGATTACTGCTGCGGCAAAAAATGGTTGTGAACGGAAACCATGTGTAATATCAAAGCTAATGGATGCTGGCTGATTATCCGTGACAGCAGCATGAATAATTTCAAATTGTTTCCATAATTCCTCAGTAGCCCCACCTGATGGAATAGTCCGAATATCCGGTTGCGGTAAGCCCAATCTTTCCAATTCATCACACAGACCTTTGGCATGTGCAGAATATGCTTCTTTCGTCGCTAATATAATAATACTATCCACTGTTAAAAAGTCAGAAAGAGCAGCCACAATATAACGAGTTCGGCATTGTTTGTCATTAAATGTGTAAATGGTTTCGGCATAATTGCCTGTGCCAAGAAAACTGATTAGTCGCATTCCTAATTCCTCTAAAAGATTTCAACTTTTAAAATTTCTTGTTTAGAAATATAAGCATTGACTTTTATGCCTTTACCAGATTTCATGGTTTTTATTGCCTCTGCTGGTAAACTTTGTAAAAGTTCATTAGGTTTGCTGCCTGTAGCAAAAGCTAGTTGTTTACCACTACGTTCAAGGTATAAAGATTGATTACGATTATTAATCTTCAAATAGCCATCTATACGCTCTGCACTAGTAAGCAATTCAGCCTCTTTCTGCATCTTTTCCACTTGCTTTTGTTTTTCTGGATTCACCATCCCACCGTAACCCGTTGCGGTTTTGCCACCTGCACCCATTTGCTCTAAAACAGCCGTTAATGCTTGTTCAACTTCAGCAAGATCAAGTTGACGAAATGGCTCTTGCTTCGTAGGGGGATGTGGGCGAATCGCAAAGCTAAACAGTAGGGTAATGTCTTTTGCCACTAAAAAAGAAACGGGAACAGGGTCATGCCAATCCGCAGGAACGGCTTCGGCTGTTCCCGTTGCTTGATCTGTTCCACCTTTTTCATACCACTTGCCCATGTGTGGTGTCATAATATCGACACCAAGTGTTACGGGTTCAATCGGCAGTGCGTCAAAGAAAATTAATTCTCCCACCTGAGCTTGATAACCTTCTGACATTGGGTCTTTGTCTGTACTACCAAACCATTGCAGTAATAGTTTTTTCTTGTCAGGATTTTCGGAATCCGTTTCATCTAGTTGGGTTTCAATAAACGTGCGTACCAAGCCTTTAACAGCAGCTCCCGTTAAATACGGCACGCCCAGCGTTGGATGCCATGCAAAACCATTTTCTACCGGATGCGGATTACCCA
>CAZEQX010000035.1:0-19485 GCA_964514635.1 uncultured Thiothrix sp. | reverse complement strand
GATATCGCCCTTTCACGGCGAGTACCGGGGTTCGAATCCCCGTGGGGACGCCACTTTATTACCGTCATCGCACTTCCAAAACAGTTCATTTTTTAACTAAATCCCTACACGCTTTGTAACCTTTCCTTTGCATAAAAGTCTATACTAGCAGCTAGATTGCAGTCTTTCCTGCGCCGAGGATTGGAGAATAAAAATGCGTCATTCTACTCACCAACCATTGTTGTGGTGTGTGTTGTTGTGTGCGAGTTTGTGGTTCATTACAACTTCACAGGCGGAAGAGTCACCTGCTGTTTCCAAACAGCCTGCCCCTCTAACATATTCTAATGAAGAACTACTCACACAGATGTTGGTGGTAGACGTTTCAGAACGAACACTGGATGCTGTTCCTGCATTAGCGATTACTTTTTCCCAAGACCTTGATCCCAAAACCGACTTTAATGCTTTTATTACGTTGACGCAAAGTGGCAAGGCGGTTGATGGTTCGTGGGTATTGGCGAATGAGCCGCGTCGGTTGTACTTTTCAAACATCAAACCACAAACCGAGTATCGGATTCAGGTTCGGCCCGGTGTGAGTTCGAGTACGGGATTGCATTCGTTAAAGCCCGCCAATGCGACGGTGAAGACGCGAGATGTTGAACCTGCGTTCGATTTCGCAACGCAAGGTAGTATTCTACCTGCGAAATTGACCAATGGTTTGCCCATTCGCGTTGTGAATGTTCCTGAGGTGGACATTGAGTTTTTGCGTGTGCAACCGGATAAATTGCCGCAGCTCTTGAAGAGTATCAGCTTGGGAGAACGTTTGAGCCAGTGGCAATTGGAGGAGGTTCATAAGGTCACTGAGAGCGTGCATTCCAGTCGTTATGTGACAGATGCAAAACCTAATGCGCGTACTTCGGCTGTGATTCCTGTTGAGTCTATTCCTGAATTGCAACAACCGGGGTTGTATTTTGCGGTCATGCACCAGCCGGGGCGTTTTAATGATGATTCGTATCGCATTACTCAGTTTGTGGTAACGAATATTGGTTTGCATGTGCGATTGTATCCGCGTGGTTTGGAGGTGTTTGCCAATACGTTGGATACGGGTAAACCATTGCGCGGCGTGAAATTGAAGTTACAAGGTGAGAAGGAAACTTTAGAGCTAGAAACAGATGAACAAGGACACGCCAGTTTTGTGCATCGACCAACGGGGGATTTGTTGTTGGTGGCGATGCAAGATAGCCAATTCGCCTTTTTGGATTTGCGTGATGCGGCGTTGGATTTGTCCGAATACAAAGTGACAGGGGCGCAAGATCAGCCTATTTCGCCTTTTATCTACAGTACCCGTGATTTATTCCGTCCTAGTGAGGTGATGGATTTATCCGTTTTATTGCGTAATCGTGATGGTGAAACGGTTTCGGTTAATAAATTAAACCTACGCATTGTCCGCCCTGATGCAAAAACGTTATTAGAAGAAAATCTTACCGCTGCAAATGCAGATTTGGGGTATTTCGCTTACCGTTTTGCGATTCCAAGTGATGCACCGACCGGAACGTGGACAGCAGAAGTGCGTAATACGGCTAAGGATGAGTCGCCTATCGCTAGTTTTGAGTTTCATGTTCAAGAATTTATGCCGGAACGCATGAAACTGACCTTGAAAACGGATACGCGGCGTTTGATGAATGGTGAAAAGTGGGTAGTTGGCGTGCAAGGGGATTATTTGTACGGCGCACCTGCCAGCGGTAATCGTTTAACTGCACGACGTATCGTTGAAGTGAATCGCCATCCGTTTGACAGGTTGAAGGCGTTTTATTTTGGTAATCCATTGGATGCAAAGCTCAATAGCGCGGAGGATTTGCCAGAAACTACTTTGAATGATCAAGGCGGTGTGTTTTTGGATGTGCCTGCATTGAGTGGCAAAATTCATTCACCGCTAATGGTTAGTGTGGAAGGTAGTTTGCATGAGGTTGGGGGGCGCACGGTTACACGTCAATTGGATGTGCCCTTTTTCCCCGCCGCTAACTTGGTGGGTATTCGCCCAGCCTTTGCAAAGGACACGGTGGATGTTAATACCAGTGCAGAATTTGAATTAGCTCGGATAAATGTGGAAGGGCAAGCCACCACGACAACGCAAGCTCTGGCGGTGTCTTTGGTGCGTGAGGAGCGAGAATATTTCTGGGAATACAACAGTGCCGAAGGCTGGCAACGTAAAGACATTGCCAGTGAATACCCTGTGACCTTGCAAAAAGTATCGTTAGATACACAGGGGCGGGCGAAAGTGGCTTTCCCTGTGCAGTATGGTTACTACCGTATTGAGGTGGAGGATAGTGAAACAGGGTTAAAAGCAGTTTATCCGTTCCATGCGGGTTGGGATCGGGAACAGGCCGAAAAGACGGCAGCACGTCCTGATCAGATTGAATTAGCGTTGGACAAACCTGCTTATCAGGGCGGTGAAATGGCAAAATTAACGGTTACGCCACCCGCCGCTGGTGAGGCGATTGTTGCGGTAGAAGGTGAGTCCATGTTGTGGTCAAAGCGTGTGACCTTGCCTGAAGGAGCAAGTACGATTGAAGTTCCTATCGATAAGGCATGGAATCGCCACGACTTGTATATCACGGTTACAGCGTTTCGTCCGGCGAGTACACAGCAAAAAATTGCCCCTAATCGTGCTTTGGGTGTGATTTTCTTGCCTTTGAACCGTGAAAATCGCAAGTTGGATCTCAAAATCACAGCACCTGAGAAGATATTGCCTGAGCAAACCATTAACGTTACGGTGAGTGCAGACAGTCTCAAGGGGCAGTCCGCCATTGTGACATTGGCTGCTGTGGATAATGGTGTGTTAAGCATTACGGATTTCAAAACCCCTGATCCATTTGCCTTTTATTTTGCGCAACATCGTTATGGTGTGGATTTGTACGATGCTTATGGCAAGATCATTGAAAATGTTGATGGTAAAGCATTACGTCAACGTTTCGGTGGCGATGGCGGTTTTGGTAGTCGTGGTGGTGCAATGCCACCCGCTAATGTGCGGATTGTGAACTTGTTCAGTGGTCCGGTGTTGTTTGATGAAACAGGTAAAGCAGAAATCGAATTAGCCTTGCCGGGGTTTGATGGTAGTTTGCGTTTGATGGCGGTTGCTGCTTCCCGCGAGCGTTTAGGCAGTGCAGAACGCGAAATGAAAGTGGCTTCGCCTGTCGTGGCGAGTTTATCTGCACCTCGGTTTTTGGCGAATGGCGATAAGTCATTCTTGACGGTGGATTTGAATAACACGACGGCGACAACGCAAGTGGTGAATTTGAAACTGAATGCGAGTCCGTTGCTCGACTTTACTCCAGTTGCCAAGGATATTACCCTCGAAAAAGGTCAGCATGAGGTATTGCGTTTGCCATTGGCGGCTAATCAAGCGTTGGGGAATGCGCAGGTGGATTTGACATTGACGGGGAAAGATTTCACCGCAAATCGTCAATTGATTTTACGGATTCGTCCGGCTTACCCCGCCCGTCATGCAACGGTTAATAAGGTGCTGGTTGATGGTGAATCATTCACTTTGGACGCAGCGGCGATGAAGGGCTTTTTACCTGAAGGCTTGGGGGCGAATTTGAGCGTTTCGACCACGCCCAGTTTACCCCTACGCAGTGTGTTGGATGGTTTATTGCAGTACCCTTATGGGTGTTTGGAGCAAACAACCAGTGGCGCATGGCCTTATTTGTACCTTGAGCCTGCGGTTATTGAGCGTTTGGGGCTGCAACCGTTGACCATGCAGGAACGTAATAAGCGCGTACAGGGTGCGATCATGCATTTGGCTGGAATGCAGTTGTCCAATGGTGGTTTTGCGCTGTGGGAAGACAGCAGTAGTGAGGAGTTCTGGTTGACACCTTACGTTACGGACTTTTTGTTGGATGCAAAAGACCAGGGCTTTGTCGTGCCTGATTGGTTATTGCAACGCGCGTTGAAGAATTTACAAGAGCGTTTGCAAGAGCAAGACCGTTACATTGACAGTCGATACGAATCAATGGATAACCCAGCACATATTGATTTGGCAGCACGCGCTTATGCAGGTTATGTGTTATCGCGTGTCAAGCAGGTTTCCTTAAGTACGTTGCGTGGTATTTATGATCAAGATGCAGACAAAGCGGTGTCTGGTTTGCCTTTGATTCATTTGGGGTTGGCATTACGTTCCTTGGGGGATTCCGCTCCGCAAGGTACGCCGCCGCGTTGGCAACAGGCAATAGACAAAGGGTTGAGTTTAGCGCGTGATAAAGACGCTTATCTTGGTGACTACGGTAGCGGCTTACGCGATGATGCTGCAATGTTGTACTTGTTATTACGCAATAAAGTTACCATTCCAGCCTATGCGGATCGTGTGAATAAATTGGCTGACAATTTACATAATAAACAATGGTTAAGTACGCAAGAACAAGTCTTTACCTTGTTTGCAGGGTTGCAAGTGCAAGAAAAGGATAAAACCAGTTGGAAGGCCGCGTTGTCGATAGGTGGGAGTCCGTTAGATTTAGCGGGTAGCTATGGGCACAATCGTGGCTTGTCGGCTGCTGATTTACAAAAAGGTGTGAAGATTACCTCGCACAATGCTGAGCCTCTGTACATTTCGCTAACGTTGGATGGGTATCCGAGCGAGCGTCCTGCTGTGGACAGTGACCCTATTAGTGTTCAACGTCAGTGGTTTGATATGAAAGGTAAGAAAATTGACATGTCGACACCGTTGAAGGCTGGGGATTTGTTATTAGTGCACCTTGATGTGCAAAGTAGCGTCCATATTAATGATGCAATGGTGGTGGATTTCTTGCCCGCAGGCTTGGAAATCGAGAATACCGAATTGAGCGATTTAGACTCGTTCGAGACCTTGCAAGTGGATGGCTTGGATAAGCCTGTAGCAGAGTTGCTCAATGATTTAAACATGAGTTACGAAGCATTCCGCGATGATCGTTATGTTGCGGCGTTACCATTGGAAGCTAAATCGCATCAACACTTGTTCTATTTGGTGCGGGTGGTTTCGTCGGGTTCGTTCGTTGTTCCCCCTCCCGTTGTCGAAGATATGTACCGTCCTGACCTGAATGGTATTGGTGCGGGTGGCAATTTGGTTGTGCCTTAATCATGAGCTGACGTGAAGCGAGTGTTTTGGGTTCGGTTACACCGTTTGGGGCGTTGGCGTTTAACACGTTTGACGTTCTATGCGGTGTGTGCAGTGTGCTTGTGCTGGGGGACGTTTGGGGTTGCGGATTATTACGCACCGCTGCCAGACCCGATGCGTGTGCAAAGTGTGTTGATCGAGGCGCAAGATCATACACCGTTACGCGCTTTTGCTGATCCGCATGGCGTGTGGCGTTATCCCGTTACTCTTGAAGAAGTGTCGCCATTATATGTCCAAGCTTTGTTAGAGTACGAAGATCGTTGGTTTTATCAACACTTTGGCGTTAATCCATTGGCTTTGCTTCGGGCAATGTGGCAATGGTTGCGGTATGGACGTGTGATTTCGGGTGGTTCGACCTTAACCATGCAGGTAGCGCGAATTTTAGAACCACACGATAAAAATGTCGGTGGTAAATTACGGCAAATGTTTCGTGCCTTGCAATTGGAATGGCATTACAGCAAAGATGAAATCCTCACTTTTTACCTGAATCTCGCGCCATTTGGTGGTCCTATCGAAGGTGTACAAACCGCGAGTTTTGCGTGGTTACACAAATCGGCGGCAAATTTAACCCACGCAGAAGCCGCATTATTAGCCGTTTTACCACAAGCCCCGTCACGCCTGCGTCCAGACCGCCACCCCGAAATAGCGCAACGTTATCGGGATAAAGTATTGCAACGCATGGCAAAACGTGGGATATGGACGCAAGTGGAAGTGAACGACGCGCTGGTCGAACCCGTTACAAAAGCCGTATTCCGCCAGCCGATGCTTGCACCATTATTCGCACAACGCATGAAAACGCGGGCAGAAACCGAACAGCAAGCACGATTAACCACGGTTTTGGATGCTAATCTTCAGTTGGCGGCAGAAAAAGTGGTGCGCAATCGCAAAGGTAGTTTGCCAGAAAAGGCTTCGATTGCTTTGCTAGTGGTTGAAAATCAGACAGGTTTTGTGCGGGCGTATGTTGGTTCGGTGGATTTTCAAGACGATACGCATTTTGGTCATGTGGATATGGTACAGGGTCTGCGCTCGCCGGGGTCAACCTTGAAACCGTTTCTGTATGGCATGGCATTGGATGATGGTTTGATTCATTCGGGCAGTTTGTTGAGCGATGTGCCAATGCAATTGGATGGTTACGCGCCGCAAAATTTTTACCGACAGTTTGCGGGGGCGGTGAGCGTGACAACCGCGTTGCAGCAATCATTAAACGTGCCAGCGGTGGATTTGCTCCAGCGTTTGACCCCAGCGCGTTTTGTAGCACGTTTGCAAAATGGCGGTATTACGATGGTATTTCCCGATCAGACTGAACCCAATCTCAGTGTGATTCTCGGTGGCGCGGGTACACGTTTGGAAGAGCTGGTGCGCGGTTTTACAGCATTTGCGCGTGATGGTGTGAGCATCGCCCCCCGTTTTGTGGCAACCGATCCGATTGTGGAGCGGCGTATGTTGTCTGCGGGGGCAGCATGGATTATCCAAGCGATTCTGCGTGATATTCCACCACCGAATGGTTTTGGTAATCCGCAAAAAATTGCATGGAAAACAGGGACTAGTTACGGTTTTCGAGATGCATGGTCCGTAGGTGTGAATGACCGTTACACCATTGGCGTGTGGACAGGGCGACCCGATGGTACGCCATTGCCAGGGCGTTATGGCATGTATGCCGCTGCCCCGATTTTGTTCGATATGTTTCGCGCCTTACCTAAAAAACGTGAGGAACGCCAAGGTCTGGCCAGACGCAAACCCGCTAATGTAACGCAGCACGATATTTGTTGGCCATTGGGGGGATTAGCTGAAACCACACCTGCCGAACATTGCCATGTGCGCCAATCTGCGTGGTTATTGGATCAGACTGCACCACTGACCTTACCGAATTTACAACAACCTGCTTGGTCAGCAGGTCTGGAAACGTATTGGGTGAACCCCGCGACAGGGTTGCGTGTCACGGCTGAATGCAACAGTATCGCGCGGGAAGCTAAACAATTTGCACGTTGGCCTGTGGAATTGAACCCGTGGTTGAGTGTAGCGATGTTGGACAAAATGCGCCTGCCGGATTTTGATGATTCTTGCCCGGCAGATCAGCGTTTACAGGCGGCGAATGCCTTGCGTATCCGCCAATTGGATGATAGTACCCAACTGTTTCTACCCAAGTTTGACATTAACCAGCCGCAAACAGGTAAAGGTGTCAGTATCGAGTTACACGCTGAGGGTGGTCAACCCCCTTATACTTGGTTGATTAATGGTGAAAGTGCAGGGGAGGATCAAACCGCACGGGGGTTGCGCTATGCATTCACCCGTGCTGGGGATTATGTGATTACGGTGGTGGATCGTCTAGGGGCTGCGGATAAAGTCAGTATCCGCGTGATCAGCCCCTAACCGTTTGTTTTAAACGGGTAAATGCAAACGAACTCGCGCCCCAACGTAGGGTGAAACCAGTAGTTCGATCTTGCCACCAATCGCCGAAACGATTTCGGTACTAACCGCTAAACCAATGCCTTGCCCCTCGCTTTTGCTATCCTCACGGATACCGCGTTGCAACAGTTTGGTCGGGTTTTCGGTAGGGAAACCCAAGCCATCATCATCAATATCCACAATCAGCATATTGCCTTCATGATGGGCGGAAACTTCGACAATATCCTTGCAGAAACGACAGGCATTGTTTAAAAGATTACCAAACAGTTCCATCATGTCTTCGGAATCCATGCGGCATTTGGCATATTCATCGACATTAATCCGAAACTCGAATGGCTTGTCACGGTAAACTTTTTGCAACGTATCACGCAAACGGAACAAAACCGGACGCACAGGTTGAGCAAGAATCATCGCACCTTGATTTGTCACCATTGCGCGGCGCAATTGATGAGCAATGATTTCGTGCATCCGTGAAATTTGTGTACTTAACTCGCGCATACCAACCAAACTCGTTGAATCCAACGTCGGTTGTCGATGCAGTTGATCCAACTGATTCTGCATGGCGGTCAATGGGGTTTTTAAACTGTGTGCAAGGTCATCCAACGTGTCTTTATAGCGTTGTTTTTGCCCTTTTTCGTAGCGTAATAAACCATTCAGCGCGTTTTGCACAGGTACGAGTTCTTCGGGATAAATATTCGTGATCGAATCTTTTGCCCCTGCTTCGATGGACTTTACCTCATTTTCAAAGTCTTTAATCGGCGAAACCACCCAGAAGCTCAAAGCAAGTTGGGCAATCAATACCAACACGGCTGACAAGAACAACAGGATCGCGAATTTTTGGCGCATGTCCTGCATTTCTTTTTCAATATTAGCGACGGAAATACCAACCACGAATTGAAATTCCCCATAAGGGGCTTGGAAAAAATTTTGGGTTGCCAGCAAATATTCTTGGTCATAACGCTGACTTAGGGTAGGGTCTGTTTTATATGACCTCCCAATGTCGCTGTCGGGTCTGGGTGCTAACGGCTTTTTCTGCGAAAAGAACGGCTTGTAATCCGTGCCTTTGTCACGCGGCAAGTCAAATAGCAAATAATACCCAGGATCAACCATTTGCGTGGGGCGGCTCAACGACGAAGCACTCCACACAATGTCATTGGTGGAGCGGTTAATAATGTACGCAAAGTGATTCAGTTCAACATCATCTAGCTTGTAGTCAGTGATCCACGCTCTGGCCTGTTTTTGCATTTCAGGTTCTGGTAACACTTCAAAGTTACCATTTTTGAAATTCAAAAAACCCAGAATATTGTAGGAAATTTCCGTGAGTTTAGCTTGTTCCTGTTCGATCTTATAACGGTAGGAAAACCAGTGCAGCATACTGCCTAGCATGACGATTCCCACCATAATGACACCAAAGCCGCTAATGAGCTGCCGACTGCGCAACGATCTAGTCATGGTAGTAATTCTCTAAGATGAAGCCAACGTTGCAGTCACAACACTAACTGCAATACCTGCAAGCCAATCATGCTATTATACTTAGCACTAAGCATTACGCGGCAATGTGAAGCGATACCCCCGCCCGCGTAACGTTTCGATCGGTTTGAGCGTGTCGTTTGGGTCAAGTTTAATGCGCAGTCGACGAATAAATACCTCGATAACATTACTGTCACGGTCGGCATCTTCTTCGTACAAACTATCGGTCAGACGTGTTTTGGAAACGACTTCCCCCGCATGAAGCATTAAATGTTCTAATACGCGATATTCGTAAGCGGTTAAAATAACCTCATCATTTTGGACGTATACACGCTGTTCGGAAGTATTCAAACGAATAGGTCCGCAACTGAGTTCAGCTTGTGTCCAGCGTCCGGTGCGTCTTAATTGCACACGCAGCCGTGCAATTAGCTCTTCGGTATGAAATGGTTTGGTGACATAATCATCAGCACCTGCTTCCAAGCCTTCGACTTTACTTTGCCAACGATCACGCGCTGTTAAAATGATAATGGGATAACTCAAGCCTTTTGCTCGAACAGTGCGAATAATGTCCAAACCCATGCTGTTATTGACAGGTGCGCCAGGTGTGTTGGGTAAACCCAAATCAATGACTGCAATATCAATAGGATATTCTAACGCTACATAAAGCCCCTGTGCTCCATCGGCAGCGATATCCACGGTAAAACCGTTTTTCTTTAAATCTTCAACTATTTGGTCGCGGATGATTTTTTCGTCTTCTACTATGAGTACGCGCATAACAGGATTCTTTTTCGGTTGATTGTGAGGTTACGTCCTAGGTTTGACCGCCCTGAGTACCGGACTGTTCTGCAAACCCCAAATTCGCATCATACACCAGCTTGGTAGGAATAAAAAACTATCAGAATAAAATTATAAGTAGAATTTATTAGAAAAGCCCAGAGACCCCTCCGTCTGCTGGGCAAAATTATTATTTACTTCTCGCAAGTAGCTAGTTGTGTCATTAGCTTAGTCACCGCAGGCGACTTTTATCGTCAGGTACTCCCCCTCCAACGATAACATCCTGACAATATGGCAGTCAGGGTGTTCTGGTGAAGGTTTTTCTTGTACAGAAAGTATCCGACCTTGGAATTGTGATTTGACCTTAGACAACACAGCATCACGTCCAATTGGCTCATTGGGATTAACCCTTTGTAGCGAAATCTTTCGTTCACTGTCTTCTGCATGAGCCACTGGTGGTAGCAAGATGCTGGTCATGCCAATGACAAAAACGCTGCACACAGCAGCAAGCATGGATTTATTAAAATCCATAGTGTTTCCCCTGTTATTTAAAAGTCGAAAAAACTTTCAAAGTTCATCCATAATAATATGGAAATTTATGACTTGTATATTAATCTAGCAAAACTGAACATTAGATGAACAATTTTAATTAACTATCGTTATCATGGTGATTAATATAGAGATTAATTTTTAACTGTATTTCGCATAAAAAACCAACTCGTGTATTTTTTTAGCTAAAAAATACACCTTCAGATACTAGGGTCTGAAAAAACGCCATACATTCCTCATTAACAAGGAATTGATGATATTCAGGATAGCGCAAGGTTGATGTTTTGCATAAATATTGAACGAAATTGTTATAGTCTGGCGAAATAGTATACACAATGCCATTGGCAAATAAATAAGTTTCGTCCCCATTGTGAAAATATAATAAACGGCTACTGAGCGATTTATGGAAAGTTTTTTTCCGATTAATTAGTCGGGTCAGTTCAGCGCGGCGTATTGGCTCATCTAATGGTGTGGTATTGCCTGTACCCTTGGGTTGCGTGAGGTATTTTCCCAGCCACATTTGCAAAGCGTGCGTATCTTGTGGTAGTGCATCCACAACAAAATCAATGAGTTTATCCATGTCCATTTCAGTGATTTCGCCCGGATTTTGGGCGGGAGTATCACGATCAGTATCACTGAAACGTTGGCAAAGGCGTGAGTCTTCGAGCATGGATTCCAGTAAGTTTTCCAGCATGTTGGCTTGTGAGGGGGCGCGAAAACCGACGGAGTAGGTCATACATTGTTCCAATGCGACACCGTAGTGTGGCATATTCGGCGGTAAATACAGCATATCGCCGGGTTCAACAATCCATTCCTGCTCGTAGCTAAAGTCACGAATAATGCGTAAATCCAAATCTGGCAGGAAATTATCTGCTGTGACGGGTTGCGTGCTGATTTGCCAACGGCGTTTGCCGTGCCCTTGGATTAAAAACACGTCATATTCATCGACATGTGGTCCGACTGAACCGCCTTCCACCGCGAAACTGATCATTAAATCATCAATTCGCCAGTCGGGAATAAAACGAAACGGGTCAAGCATGGCTTTTAATTCAGGTAAATGCTGGTCGGTATCGTTGACCAACAACGTCCAATGTGTGGCGGGTAACTTGGCAAATTCACTTTCATCAAACGCGCCATGACGCACTTCCCACGGCTCTTTGCCGCCTTTTTCCAACACAATACGCGCCGTATCGGTTTCGCAGGCAAGCCCTGCCAATTCGTCGGGGGTAATCGGGGATTTGAAATTGGGAAAGGCTTGGCGAATCAGCAACGGTTTTTTTTGCCAATACTCGCGCAGAAAGGTTTCGGTAGAAATATTACCAAACATAGTGGGGTTTCCTCGTGGCTTACCCCTTATTGACACAGGATAAAGCCCCTGCGATAACACAGGGGCTAAGGGGTAAGTGATTAATCAGTAACTTACAGCATTAAATTGCTTTAGCTTGTGCCACCGCATTGCCAATGTAAGTGGCAGGAGTCATGGCTAATAGGTCATCTTTTGCTGATTGTGGCATGTCCAACGCATTCACAAACTCGCGCAAACGTTCCGGCGTAATGCGTTGTCCACGGGTTAGTGCTTTGAGCTTTTCATAAGGTTGCTCAATGGCATAGCGGCGCATCACGGTTTGAATGGGTTCGGCTAAAACTTCCCAGTTGGCATCCAAATCAGCGCGGGTATTGCCTTCGTTGGCTTCGAGTTTGCCAATGCCTTTGAGTGCGGATTGATAAGCAATCATGCCGTGACCCAAGCCTACGCCCAATGTGCGCAATACGGTGGAGTCGGTCAGGTCACGTTGCCAGCGTGAAATGGGTAGTTTTTGTGCCAGATGCGTCATTAATGCGTTGGCAATGCCGAGGTTGCCTTCCGCATTTTCAAAATCAATTGGGTTGACTTTGTGCGGCATGGTGGAAGAACCCACTTCGCCCGCCACGACTTTTTGCTTGAAGTGGCCTAATGCGATGTAACCCCATACGTCACGGCAGAAGTCGATCAAAATGGTGTTGTAACGCGCTACAGCGTCGAATACTTCAGCAATGTAATCGTGCGGTTCGATCTGAATGGTGTACGGATTCCACGTTAAACCCAGCGATGTGACAAATTGTTCAGCGGTGCTTTGCCAATCAACGTCAGGGTACGCGCTCAAATGTGCATTGTAGTTGCCTACCGCGCCATTGATTTTGCCCAAGTATTCCGCTGCGTGGATTTGCTTTTGCTGACGTTGCAAACGGTACGCGACGTTTGCCATTTCTTTGCCTAACGTCGACGGTGAAGCAGGCTGACCGTGCGTGCGTGATAGTAATGGAATTTCCGCGTAATCGTGTGCCAGTTGACGAATCGCTTGCGTGACTTTTGCCAATTCGGGTTGGATCACTTGCTCCATGCCGCCTTTGAGCATCAGTGCGTAAGACAAGTTATTGATGTCTTCGGACGTGCAAGCAAAATGGATAAATTCGCTGACTGCTTCTAATTCCGCTTGCCCTGCGATTTTTTCCTTCAAATAGTATTCGACCGCCTTCACGTCATGGTTGGTGGTGCGTTCGATGGTTTTAATGCGCAGCGCGTCGCTTTCCGCAAAGTTAGTCAGAATGCTGTCTAAAAAGGCATTCGCTTGTGCTGAAAACGGCGGTACTTCGCCGATTTGTGGGTGGCTCGCCAGCATTTGCAACCAACGAATTTCCACCAAAACGCGGTGGTAAATCAAACCATATTCGCTGAACCACGGGCGCAATGCCTTGGTTTTGTCAGCGTAACGCCCATCAGTAGGGGAAAGTGCGGTAAGTGCAGAAAGTTCCATGCCGTATCCTGAGAACTACGTTCAAAACGCGGCAGTTTACCGCAAAATCCCCCGCTTCGCAGTCTCGAATCGTAAGGTGCGTTGGGTAATCTCCCAGTGTCAGGACTGGGAGATTGGTCGTTGGTTAATATGCATGGTACGGCGTAATGGGGTCGAGCACGGTGGGTATGCCGTCCATTTTGGCGTTGGTGTCAGGGTAGTCGAGCGTGTAGTGCAAGCCACGGCTTTCTTTGCGTGAGAGTGCGGAACGGATAATTAAACGTGCGACAAGGGCAAGGTTGCGTAGCTCAAGTAGGTCGCTGGTGACACGGAAGTTGGCGTAGTATTCGTCGATTTCGCGTAATAATAAGTCGATGCGATTACGAGCGCGTTGCAAGCGTTTGGTGGTGCGCACAATACCAACGTAATCCCACATGAAGCGGCGGATTTCGTCCCAGTTGTGGTTGATAACAACGCGCTCATCAGAATCAGTGACGCGACTTTCATCCCAAGCAGGGATGGGTAATTCCAGTGGTTGTTCGTCGAGGCGTTGGGTAATGTCCTGTGCTGCGGCTTGTCCGTAAACCACGCATTCGAGCAGTGAATTGCTCGCCATGCGGTTTGCGCCGTGTAACCCTGTGTAAGAAGCTTCACCAATGCAGTATAGCGCGTCGACATCGGTGCGTCCGTGTTGGTCGGTCATCACACCGCCACAGGTGTAATGCGCGGCTGGAACGACGGGGACAGGTTCTTTTGCCATGTCAAAGCCGAATTTTTCGCAAGTGGCGTACACATTGGGGAAGTGGTTAAGAATAAACTCTTTGGGTTTGTGGCTAATGTCGAGGTAGACGCAATCCAAGCCCAACCGTTTCATTTCATGGTCGATAGCGCGTGCCACAATGTCGCGCGGGGCAAGTTCGGCGCGTGGGTCAAATGTTGGCATGAAGCGTGTGCCATCGGGTAGTAGTAAGCGTCCGCCTTCACCACGCACGGCTTCGGTAATCAAGCTGGATTTAGCATGCGGATGATACAAACAGGTAGGGTGGAATTGCATAAATTCCATGTTTGCCACGCGGCAACCTGCTCGCCATGCCATTGCAATACCGTCACCACTTGCGCCGTCAGGGTTGCTGGTATAGAGATACACTTTACTTGCCCCGCCCGTGGCAATCGCCGTAAAGCGAGCTTGCAAGGTGGTAACGTGTTTGGTTTTGCGGTTGTAAACATATGCACCAATGCAACGATTACCACCTTGTCCGAGTTTGCGGCTGGTAATCAGGTCAATTGCAATGTGATGTTCGAGGATTTCAATATTGGAACGGGCGCGAACTTGGTCAACTAAAGTGTGTTCAATCGCTGCACCACTGGCATCAGCGGCGTGCGCAATGCGGCGGTGGCTGTGCCCGCCTTCACGGGTCAAATGCAGGCGGTTTTGATCGTGTGCATCGCGGGTGAATGGTACGCCTGCGTCCAGTAACCATTCTACGGATTTTGCGCCATTTTCAGCAGTAAAGCGCACAGCATTCGCATCGCACAGTCCTGCACCTGCGTTTAATGTGTCTTCAACGTGCGAATCCACGCTGTCGGTGGCATCCAAGACCGCAGACATGCCGCCTTGTGCGTAAACGGTACTGCCTTCGGTAATAATGTCCTTGCTCAGTACCGCAATACGACAGGTATCGGGTAAGCTTAGTGCGAGGGTTAATCCAGCAGCGCCGCTGCCGATAATCAATACATCGTGCATTGTTCTTTTCCTTATGAGGTGTTTCCGTGAATTTCACCTATTTTAATATTGACAGGCAAGCCATAGCATATAAGCTTGATGCGACAGATGATTTAGGGAACTTTTTGCAGTATGCCTGTCCAAGCGGTTTGTCGTGGCTGGAATTTCAGGGTGCTGGTAACAAACAAGTAAAGAATAACCGAGGAGTACGGCCCTGATGGGCGTGAGTCATACCGATCTCGAACTGGTACAACGTGTCCAGTCTGGGGATAAAAAGTCGTTTGATATTCTGGTTTTGAAATACCAGCACAAAGTCATTAACTTGGTGTTGCGTTATGTGCATGATCAGGATACCGCGCAGGACGTTGCACAGGATGCATTTATCAAAGCCTATCGCGGTTTGAAAAACTTCCGTGGCGAAAGCGCGTTTTACACATGGTTATACCGCATTGCGATTAATACGGCGAAAAATTATCTCGTCTCACAAGGGCGGCGATTACCAGATTCGGATATTGATGCAGATGAAGCGGAACAATTTGGTGGTGAGTCAGCTCTAAAGGAGTATGCAACACCTGAGCACGAGATGCTCACAGAAGAGATTCAAGTCGCAGTAACACGGGCAATCGACCAGCTACCCGATGATCTAAAGACTGCCATCATGCTCAGGGAACTCGAAGGCATGAGTTATGAAGAGATTGCTGTGACAATGGATTGTCCAATAGGGACGGTGCGTTCGCGAATTTTTCGTGCGCGTGAGTCAATTGACAAGGTATTGAGACCACTCCTGAGTTAATCAACCCCCGTAAGGCGGTGTCTCAAGTGCAGGTGAATGAAATGAGTACAAATAAACAAGAGTTCTTATCGGCTTTGTTAGACGATGAGGCGGGTGCATTCGAGCAACGGCGTTTGCTGGATGAACTCAAAAAAGATGATGAATTAGCACACGCATTTACTCGTTATGCTTTGATCGGGGAAGCAATGCGTGCTAATGCGTCTGGCCAACGTAGTGCCTTGGGTGTTTCCTTGCTGTCACGAATCCAAGATGAATTGGAAGACGAGCCAGCTTACACAGGGGAAACCGTGGTAGGTCAAACACAACAGGCCAGCACTACAGTGACTAAAGTTGTGACCAAACCAGTGCGCCAATGGCGGAATGTTGGTTTTGCTTTAGCAGCGGGTATCGCGGCATTGGCGGTTGGAGGCGTGTTATTCCTACAACCTGCAACGCACAATACCTCCTCTATGGCGGCGAATGATCCTGTGACAACGGAAGTTGCACCCAAACCTGTTCCGGTGAATGCCGCGAATGCACTGGTGGCGGATGCAGCAACCGAAGCACGCATCCAACAAGTCGGCAGTATTGATCCGCAAACGCGAGACATGCTCAAACAATATGTGGCGCAACACGTTAAATATGCTTCCACCACAGTTATTGCTCCTTCAGTGCGTGCGGTTTCCTATGTTAATGAACGCTAAACGATTTCTTCCTCTGGCAGTTATGGCTGGCCTCTTAACATGGTCAGGCGTGGCGAGCGCGGACGAAGCGCAAGATTTGCTTACCAAAATGCGCGGTGCTGTGCATAGCCTGAATTACACTGGGACATTGGTCTATGCGCAAGGGAACACGCTTTCAACGTATCGTATTCACCATGCTGTGGAAAATGGTGCGGAAAAAGAAAGCGTGATCCAACTGAGCCAAGGTAGCGAAGGGAAAGCCACTGAAGCCACGGAAAGTTTTTCGCTCGCCAAATTCCAACAGGTACAACCGCAAAAAGAGCAGGTGTACACGTTTGATGTTGGTGGTAAAGACTGGGTGGCTGAACGTGAATGCACGATTGTGGTTGCACGTCCGCGTGACCGTATGCGTTATTTGCAGCGTTATTGCATTGAACCCAACAGTGGGATGTTGTTGAAATATTCCATGACTGACCGTAATCATCAGACGATTGAACAACTGATGTTTACAGCACTAACTCTGACGGATGCCGCAACGCCACCTAGCTCGGATACGCCAACTCCTGCTGCTGCACCTGCGATGGATGCCAACGCCGCCAAAGTAGAGGCGACAGCAGCAACGCCAGAAAACGCGACGAAATCGGCTTGGTCGTTTACGACGCTGCCAGCGGGATTCCAGCTAATCAAGAGCGTCAATGCTACTGCCGAGCAAGGTAAACCAGCGGTTGAACAGATCGTATTGTCCGATGGCATGAGTTCGGTATCGGTATTTATTGCACCACCTGAGCAGGCGGACGCACTTAAAGGGATGGAATATTCAGCAGGGGCTATGAATATTTTTACAGCACAAGTGGATAAACACAACATTGTACTGGTTGGTGAAGTTCCTGTGGCAACATTGCGTGCGATCAGCGAAGGTTTAAAACATGCCCAATGATGGTGAGCGGGATCAGCACACCGTAGATCATTCCGTATCCACTGCTATGCAGCAGGGGCAGCCCGCTGGACAGGTAGGCATTAATGTCGCACTGGTTAAGTGTGAGGCAAGCTCGTCTGGCTATGATGTTGATATAACATCAAGAACAGTGGGCGATAACATGATTGAGCAAACAGCGGTGGTGGTCAGTATTGAATCGGGGTACGCGTGGATAGTGCCGCAACAAAGCGGGGGGTGCGGCAGTTGCAGTGCAAAAAGTGGATGTGCTACGTCGAGTGCTTCTCCCTTTGATTTTTTCCGCCCAAATCGTGAACCGCAAAAAATGCGGGTTTTAAACACCTTATATGCCAGACCAGGGGATGTGGTCGTGGTGGGTATGCAAGGTGATGCCCTTATCCTCTATTCTGTTTTGGCTTATTTGTTGCCATTGTTCAGCTTATTGATTTTTGCCATGTTAGGCCGCGAAGCGTTCACTTGGTTGGCGATGTCCGCTGATTTAGGGGCAGTTCTAGGCGGTTTGAGCGGCTTGCTCGGTGGGCTTAAATTTGCCAATGTGATTTCGGCACATTCTCTGGTTAGGGACGATTTCCAGCCCGTTATCCTGCGCATTCAAGGTCATCCAACGTTTGCAGTGCCTAGTTTGTAAGCAGTCTGTATCAGGCTGATAATACTAGGCATTGATCATTATTCTGCTTAACTATCAGCCTGTTCCACGCTTTAATCCCTCATTATCTTAAATTGTTGGAGCACGGTTTGCATGTTGAAGCCCTCCCTGCGTATTCTAATGCTAATCCTCTGCTTAGCATCCTCCTCGGCTTTTGCAGCGCGTGAGTTGCCAGATTTCACGCGACTGGTCAAACAAAACAGCCCCGCTGTGGTGAATATCAGTACAGTTCAATATGCCTCGTCACGAGACGTGTTGCCGTTTGACCCTTCTGTACCGTATTCCGACAAACAAATGGACGAGCTGATGAAGCGTTATCTGGATGACAGCAAACGCGCCATGCCACCGCCTAACGGCGATACCAACTCCAAAGGGTCGGGGTTTATCTTATCCCGAGATGGTTATATTGCTACCAACCACCACGTCGTCAGGGGGGCAGAAGAAATTCGCGTCAAACTGAGTGATGGGCGTGAATTACTAGCCAACATCGTGGGCAGTGACGAGCGTACCGATATGGCTTTGTTAAAGATTAATGCGCAGAATCTGCCTGTCCCCAAAATCGGTAATACACAGAAATTAGCCGTAGGGGAATGGGTATTAGCCATCGGTTCACCGTTTGGTTTTGACCACAGTGCGACCGCAGGTATTGTGAGTGCGAAAGGCCGCAGTTTGCCATCGGATAATTATGTGCCTTTTATTCAGACCGATGTGGCAATCAACCCTGGGAACTCAGGTGGGCCTTTGTTCAACCTCAAAGGCGAAGTGGTGGGGATCAACTCACAAATTTACAGCCGTTCGGGTGGTTTTATGGGGGTGTCATTTGCTATCCCGATTGAAATTGCGATGGGGGTTCTGGAACAACTCAAAGCCAAAGGCAGTGTTTCGCGTGGTTGGATTGGGGTTTATATTCAGGAAATGAACGCAGACCTTGCTAATTCCTTCCAACTGGATAAACCGCGTGGTGCATTAGTAGCAGAAGTCATGGAAACAGGACCTGCTGCAAATGCTATCCGTCCAGGCGATATTATTTTGAGTTTTAATGGCAAAAATATCCAACACGCTTCTGAATTGCCAACGTTGGTAGGAACAGCTCAAGTCGGTTCTCAAGCACAACTACTTTTATTGCGTCATGGTCGGACGCAATCGTTAGCCATTCCGGTGGCTGAACTTCCCAATAATCGCCTGTTAGAACCATTACCAAAGCCACCACTGGCGAAATCCGTAGCACCTGAAACTTTGGGTTTGCAGATCAGTGCTTTGGATAAAATCGCCCTCAATGCCCTAAAATTAGACAATGGTGTGCGTGTCGAGCGCGTGTTAGGACATGCAGCACGGCAGGCAGGTTTGCAAGAAGGTGATATTATTACGCAATTAGCCGGACAGGCTGTGCAATCGCCTGTGCAGTTTAAACAATTGGTTGCTACTCTTTTGCAACAAAAAACGGGGCAGAAGGTGGCTGTATTGGTGCAACGTGAAGGAATTGCCTTGTTTCTGGCAATAGAAATGAATGCGAATGCAAGAGAGTAAAGCAAAATCCCGTCTTACCGTGTATTATCGCGAGGGCTGTCATCTCTGTGACGAAATGACGGCTCTTTTGGCTGAATTTCA